>JBGTBV010000132.1:0-15462 GCA_041749185.1 Daejeonella sp.
GATTTAATGATAAATCCTGACTTACCGAAAAACATCTTATTCAATGCTACCGGTAGTCCAATCCGAAGTGCGTTGGTCACCCAATCGTGATTGGTTCTATCCCCTCCCTTTTCGCCATCGCCAAACCATGAATTGATTTTGTGCAACATGATAGACGGGAAGCGAAATTTATCTTTAAACTTTTCAATATCCTTTTTAATTGCCGCTTCGTGATGAAAGCGCTGCAGCTTTAAACGAAGGATTTCCGAACGCAAATCATCAATATTTTCAATTTTGCTTTTCATATACTCCTTCATTTTGTTCCTTGAAAATTTTTCTGATCACCCCGTTTACAATTGGCTTTTTGATAAAGTTTTCCTGCGTAAAATATACGATTAGAGCCAACACTAGATAAATAGCGGTAAGAATTAAAAAGCCGGCATAAGAATTACCAATCACTTCTGAAAGGTAAAATCCCAACGCTAAGTTTCCGAAAAGAAAAACGCATACCCCCAAAACCGCCAGAATGCCTCCGGCTGCGGCGTTACCTGCAGCAACCGACGCCTTTTCTGCGAGTGAAAGGATTGTTAAATCCTTGCGAATGCTAGCGTATTCTTTAATATTGCCGATCAAGCCTTTATCTTTTTCCTGCTCTTCCATATTTAATTGCGGGTAAACTATTTATGCCTGATTAAAATTGTTCTCGGCACTGTCGGCTGCCTGATTGTAGGATGATTTTACTTTACTCTTGGCGGTATCTAATTCATCTTCAGCTTCAGAGAATTTTGATTTTACCTTACTCACAACCCTGTCTGTTGTGTCTTTCAAATTACCGAACTCCGTAGAAGCACGATCTTTAATGCTGTCAGAAAGATTTCTTAATGAGTCGTTTAATTTGTCTCTTGTATCTGCTCCTTTTTCGGGGGCGAATAAAATTCCAACGGCAACACCCGCGGCTAGTCCGGCTAATAATGCAGCCAATACTTTTGAATTATCGTTCATGGTTATTCTGTTTAAGTTTCTTAATAAATTAACTACTTATACTACAAACCAATTCTGATAAGTGTTTTAATTTATTCATCTTCTACAGATTTTATGCGCTCCAGTCGCTCTGAGGCCAGTTTACTGGTTTCGTAAATGCGTACCGTGAGCACAAAATATGAAAGCAGAAGCGGCCCGAACACCAGCCCGATGATACCGAAAACAGGGATCCCGATTATTACGCCGATAACGGTTATAATCGGATGGGTATCGGCAACCCGTTTGGCAATGATGAGCCTAAGCACATTGTCAACGTTGGTTATTACGATCAATCCGCAAAGCAAAATCCCCCAACCGGCTACCTGGTTTCCGTTGGCTAACTCAATAATTGCTGCGGGCACAAAGATAATGGGCGCACCAACCACCGGCAAAAATGAAAGAAAAGTGGAAATCACTCCCCAGAAAATAGGGTCCCGAATATCAAAAATAAAAAATGTGAGGCTTACAAGCGCTCCCTGAACCATGGCAATGAACCCCTGACCTAAAACATTGGAGTACGTGGTGGTTTTTAGCTCTGTGCCGAATCGCGTTGCGTTCTGCTCATTAAACGGGGCGTACTTTAACAGTCCGCCTTCAAATTCTTCATATTTAACAAACATAAAGTAGAGCAGGAAGTACATTACAAGCAAACCCAAAAAAATACTGGCCGCACCGCCAAGAATAGACGGGAACAATTCTTCGGCAAGGTTATTCAATTTGTTCATGCCTTTATCCAGCAAATCTGGCTGGTTAAGCTTAGAGCCGGCAAAATCATCAATTCGTTGCATAATCACCTTAATGCGCATCGGATCTTCGTTAAACTCGGTTATTTTAGAAATAACCATCAGGCTTAACGCCAGAAACGGCAATACAATAATAACAAGGGATAAAACAATGATGATAACTGCTGCCAGCCATCGCCTGATTGCCCATTTGCCTGTGAGGTGGAGAAATACCGGACGAAAGATGGTGTAGAGAACAATGGTACTAAGAAGCGATCCGGCGATAGCCCGAAGTGAGTATAAAATAAAACACCCCAGAATTATCAGAATGGCTAAAACTACGATGTTACGCTGCTTGTAATTATAAATTGACATATTCTTTCTTGAAAATCTAAACTACATAAAACAGCTTCGATATAAAAAATCCCGAAGGAAATAAACCTTCAGGATTGCTTTGGGAACTAATCTTTCAAACCTACTCCAGATTTATTGCTTTCATTTTGTTGTAAAGCGTTTTGCGGTCTATGTTCAGAATTTCTGCAGCCTTGGTTTTATTAAATTTCACCTCCCTCAGCACATTTAAAATCGTATCATATTCAGCTTCCATGGCGGCGTTTTTCAAATCTCGCCGGTTTTTATATTCCATGCCGTTGCCAATTGCGTTTTGGAGGGCGGTAACCTTAGCAAACGTGGCAATTTCTAACGGGAGGGCCTTTACCTGGATGTACTCACCTTCAGTCAACAGTGCCGAACGCCTGATCACGTTTTTCAATTCCCGAACGTTGCCAGACCAATGGTAAGTTTTAAAACATTCAACCACTTCGGCCGAAAAGCCCTGCACATTGCGGTTAAGTTCTGCGTTGGCTTGTTTTAAAAAACTTTCGGCAAATATCATAATATCATTTCCGCGGTTTCGCAGGGGCGGAAGATTGATGTTGAATTCATTAAAGCGATGGTAAAGATCTTCGCGGAAACGCCCTTTTTGAATAGCCTGCGCCAGGTCTTCATTTGTAGCTACAATTATGCGCAAATCCAGATCAATTTCCTTGGTGCTACCAATGCGTTTCACTTTGCGTTCCTGCACGGTTCTAAGTAACGAAGCCTGCAAATCATAAGATAGATTAACTACTTCGTCTAAAAACAGAGTACCCCCATTTGCCAGCTCAAAGTGACCGATTTTTGTAAACAACGCTCCGGTAAAAGATCCTTTCTCATGGCCAAAAAACTCGCTTCCGGCTAATTCCTTGGTTAGCGAACCGCAGTCCATGGCTACAAAGGGTTTGTCTCGGCGAGGACTGTTCATATGAATGCTTTTAGCCACCGATTCTTTTCCGGTTCCGCTTTCGCCTGATAAAATAACGCTGTAAGAGGTGGGGGCAACCAGTGCAATCTGCCGGAAAAGCTCTTTCGAAGCGTGGCTTTGTCCAACTACAAACTCATCCGCCAAGGCCTTCTTTTTAGGCTTATCAACTTCGTTGATAATTTCAACCGTTTTTAGGGCGTGCTTAACAATCTTTTGCGCATCTATCGCTTTGTGCACTGTATTTAATATCTCATCCGGGTACAGTGGCTTGGTAATATAATCATAAGCTCCCATTTTAATGAGTTCTACCGCCAGCTTGATATCAGAATAACCCGTGATGATGATCACGCCCGTGCTGGGATAATTTTCTTTGATTTTGCGGAGGATTTCGCGGCCATCGGTATCATCCAGCCGAAAATCGCATAAAACCAAATGGTAAGTCTCTTTTGAAAGATAATCGAAAGCGCTTGCGCCAGTTGTGGCAGTATCTACTTCAAACCCGTTTCTGATAAGAAATTTAGAAAGTATAAGCCCGATATTAATTTCATCATCAACTATTAATATTCTGTTCATTTTTAAGGAAGCGTAAATTATGTTTCAACTATCTGTCTGATTTTAATGCCGGTCTCTAATAGGTACTAAAGACTGACCAAATTTTACGTTCAGGGGGCAGATAATGTTACGGCTAAAAAATTAAGTCAGTATTAATATGTCGTCAGCTTATCTAACGCAACTAAATTGATTTGAATTTTGGTTTCCTTTTCTCTTTAAAAGCAGCTACGCCCTCTAAAAAATCAGCAGTACCAAAGCAACCGGCAAATTCAGTTATTTCTGTTTCAAACCCGTTTTTGCCGTCAACCAAACCCGCGTTAACCGCCCGGATTGCCGCGGCAACAGCCTGCGGTGAGCGGCTCAAGATTTTATTTAAGAGCTCTTCTGCTGTTACAATTAGGTTTTCTGGTGTAGTAACGTGGTTTACTAATCCTAAAGATAGGGCTTCAGCAGCTGAAATCATATCTGCGGTTAGAATAAGCTCCAGTGCTTTTGCACGGCCAATTAATTGGGTAAGGCGTTGCGTGCCCCCGTAACCCGGAATTAATCCCAGCGTAACTTCGGGTAAACCCAAACGGGCATTATCAGATGCTATACGCAAGTGGCAGGCCATGGCCAATTCTAAACCTCCGCCCAAAGCGAACCCGTTTATAGCAGCAATGATGGGTTTATTACTCTTGTGAATCACATCAAAAACCTTATTCTGCCCTTCGCGGGCAAGGTTTCGGCCTTCATCCGGGTTAAAAGTTGAAAATTCGGAGATATCTGCCCCCGCAACGAATGCCTTAGGCCCTGCACCGGTTAAAATTATTCCGCCAACGCGGGCATCGGCAAAAGAATCTGTTACGGCAAAATGCAGTTCGGCAAGAGTTTCTTTATTGAGGGCGTTTAATTTATCTTCCCGGTTAATGGTGATGTGTAAGATTCGGTTTTGAATTTTTAGCAGTAGGTTTTTGTATTCCATGAGTATAGTTTGAGTATTTAACTTTCGTGATTTTGAGCTGAATTTCGCGGGCACTAAAATGCCCGATGGGCGATGACCCAGTCAGATATGTACGTTACAATATCACGCGTATGTGCGCCGGGGGCAAATAATTTTCCAACCCCCAATTCGGTAAGCGAATTCATATCCGTTTCCGGGATGATCCCACCGCCTGTTATCAGAACATTATCCAGACCTTTTTTGCGCATAAAATCAATAATTTTTGGAAACACCGTCATGTGCGCCCCCGATAGGATGGAAACGCCGATGGCATCCACGTCTTCCTGCAATGCGGTATTGACCACCATTTCGGGCGTCTGGCGCAAACCAGTGTAAATTACTTCCATGCCGGCATCGCGGAGGGAAGTAGCTATAATTTTGGCGCCACGGTCGTGCCCGTCAAGGCCCACCTTGGCCACCAGAACGCGTATCGGACGATTTAATGCTTTATCCATCTGGTAAAAATAATACAAAATTCTGGCTGCTCATTTCCTGTACCATCATTTCAAATAGGAACAGAGCCGAATCTAATTATTACTTTTGCCAACCAAAATCAGGATTGGGGTTAAACAGCGTATGAGCGAAGAGAAATCATCAAATTTTTTAGAAGAAATAATTGAACAGGATATCCGGGAAGGCAAAAATGGCGGAAGGGTAATTACCCGGTTTCCGCCGGAGCCAAACGGGTTTCTGCATATCGGACATGCCAAATCTATCTGCTTAAATTTCGGTCTGGCCGGGCAATACAACGGTAAAACAAATCTGCGATTTGATGACACCAATCCCGTGAAGGAAGATTCCAGGTATGTAGACAGTATTAAAGAAGACATTACCTGGCTGGGGTTTGAATGGGACCAGGAATTGTACACCTCCGATTATTTTGACCATTTATATAATCTGGCTGTAGCGCTGATCAAAAAAGATCTGGCGTATGTAGATGATAGCAGCGCCGAAGAAATTGCAGCAGCTAAGGGAACGCCCACAGAACCGGGGAAAGCAACACCTTCCAGAACCCGAAGTATTGCGGAAAATTTGCGGCTTTTTAATGATATGAAGGCCGGGAAATTTGCCGATGGCGAAATGGTGTTAAGGGCAAAAATTGATTTAAGCTCGGCAAATATGCACATGCGTGATCCGCTGATGTACCGCATCAGGCATATTCACCATCACCGCACCGGCGATAAATGGTGCATTTACCCGATGTACGATTTCGCCCACGGCCAGAGCGATTCTTTTGAGCATGTTACCCACTCTGTTTGCACAATGGAATTTGTATCGCACCGCGAACTGTATGACTGGTTTATCGAAAAATTAGAGATTTTCCCGTCGCGGCAGTACGAATTTGCCCGCCTGAACATGAACTATACGGTAATGAGCAAACGCAAACTCTTACAGCTTGTTGAAGAGAATTTTGTAACCGGCTGGGATGATCCTCGAATGCCCACCATCAGCGGCTTTCGCCGACGAGGTTATACGCCTGCGTCTATCCGTAATTTTTGCGATAGAATTGGCATTGCCAAGCGGGAAAATATTATCGAATACAGCTTGCTGGAGTTCTGCATACGCGAAGATCTCAATAAAAAAGCCTGGCGCAGAATGGCCGTTACCGATCCGATAAAACTTGTGATCAGTAATTATGCCGAAGATCAGGAGGAAATACTTAGCGGAGAAAACAACCCGGAAGTTGAAGGTGGCGACGGCGCAAGGGAAATTCCTTTTAGCCGGCAACTCTGGATAGAGCGGGAGGATTTTATGGAAAATCCCCCTAAAAAATTCTTCAGGCTCGGCGTTGGCCTGGCGGTACGCCTCAAACATGCATATATTGTTACCTGCACCGATTTTGTAAAAGATGAAAACGGCTTGGTTACAGAGGTTCATTGCAACTATATCCCCGAATCAAAAAGCGGACAGGATACCAGCGGTATACAGGTAAAGGGAACCATCCACTGGGTGAGTGCGGCGCATGCGGCCAAAGCCGAGATCCGTTTGTACGATCGGCTTTTTCAGGTAGAAGATCCATCAAGCGAAGAGGAAGATTTCAAAAATTACATCAACCCGGAGAGTTTAACCACTCTTCGCAACGCATATATTGAACGTGATCTGGCAACGGCGCAATTAAGTACCAGCTACCAGTTCATCCGCAAAGGGTACTTTACTTTAGATAAAGATTCTACGGAAGATAACTTGATATTTAACCGAACGGTAACTCTGAAAGATGCATGGGCGAGAGAAGCGAAAAAGGCCTGATTTACCTGATGGCCATTTTTACGGATGTAAATATTGGCAGGATTAATGTATTACCAATGTATATAAAAACCTTAAAATTATGAAAAAGTTCATTTATAGTATAGCTGTTTTGTTTACTACAATTGTTGTATTTACGGCTTGTTCCGCATCACGCAGGGTTGCAGAAACCAATGATATCGGTCGGGGAAAAGTTACCGGAACCTGGATGGTAAACTCAATAACCTATGAGGGCATTGTAGAAAATGCAGTACAATCTGTTTTTGACCAGGGCCCGGCCAGCGTTTTTCAGGGAAGCACCTGGACGCTTACCAACAGTGGTAAAGGTATTTACGCCTTAACCAATGGCACCACCCAATCTATTTTCTGGTCTTTAAATCAATCTGCCGGAAGTCCGGAATTCACTTTCAAAAAAATAGACGACGGAGAGCGGGCTAAAAATGTTGACGCCGGGTATAAATTAATGCTGGCTACAGCCGATGGCGATAACCTGATTTTAAAAGCGCCCGTACAGTACAGCGGCGGAACAGGTTATATTGTGTATAACATGGTGAAAAAATAACCTTAATAATTACAGTAAAAAGCCGGATTAAAATTGATCCGGTTTTTTTGCTTTCGCGGATGATGAAACTTTCGGCTTGTTCATTTCTTCTCTCTATTGCCTTAACGGTGGTGGCTTGCAATTCCGATAATAAACAGCCGGTCGGTAATGGCCTGGATTTAGACGTAATTCGGCCGGATACGCTTTGCTTTGAATCGTATGGCGGTTTGCAAAATCAGGACACTGCTTCGATTGAACTGATTTTAAAGGGTGGCGAGGTGAGCGGGAAATTTTCTAATTTTCCCTATCAGAAAGACAAGCGGGTAGGTCTCATTCGCGGAACACGAACCGGGGATATGATTAAGGGAATCTGGGAATATCAGCAGGAAGGAATTACCGACTCAATTAATTTTGAATTCAAGCTCCAAGACAGCGCTCTGCTTCAGAAAGAAACCCGGTTTAACCCCGCTACCGGCAAGGAAACGTTAGACCAAAACTGTGCCTTCAACAAAAAGTTTCTCAGACTAAATTGTGGGTAACCAGTTATAAATCTTTTCAGGAGTCTTTCTTTTCTGAACTTTTGAGTTGCCGCTTACTTCTGAAAGAGGGAAAACTCATCGGGCTTTTCACCGGCATCTCATCGCCTAAAAGTACACCCCACTGCTTGAAAATATCAGTGCGATCAAAAATGATTTTAAGAACCGCAATAGTAGGTAAAGCCATAAACATACCCGAAATCCCCGCAAGGGCACCGGCAATAAAGACACCCAAAATTGCGCTTAATGCGTTGATTTTCACTTTTGAACCCACTATCCGAGGCATCAGTATGTTGTTGTCTAATAGTTGCACAACCGCGATAGTAATGAGCACGGTAAAGATCGGACTGAGTTCCTGAGATGAGGTTAATGTGAGCAGTACGCCAATAACGTTACCAATAAGTGCGCCTACATACGGTATCAGATTTAGTAATGCGAATACAACCCCGATTAATAAAGCGTGCTTAATGCCAAACAACATCAGCGTTCCGCCTAAGAGTATGGTGATATAAGTAATTTGAATGAGCAGCCCAAGCAGGTAGCTTTTAATAATTCCCTCGGTTTCTTTCATTCCCGCTTTTAACTCCTTATGGTCTTTGGGCTCAAACCACATAAACACGAACCGAAGCAGCAAATTTTTGTAAAACAATATGAGGTAGATGTAAATAGGCAAAAGGCCGAAGAATAAAAATAACGTAGTTAACGAGCCCGCGGCGCCGCTCAGCAAAGAGCCCGCCGAGCTAAGCATACTATTGCTTTGCTCGTTTATTATTTTCAGTTGTTCTGTAGTTGAGTAACCGGAAACACTATTTATCCAGGAACTTAGGGAAGTTAAATGCTTGCTTACATTCTGTTTAATTTGCGGAAAATCACTAACCAGATTGCTAATCTGCGAGGAAAAAAACCAGATGATTCCCGCCAAAAAAATCGCTAGAAGCAAAATTGGGAGAATAATAGCAAGACTTTCAGGAACCTTTCTTTTCCGGAGAAACCGATAAATCGGCAACAGGACTATGCTGATGAAAAATGCCAGCAGAACCGGCATGATAATATCCTGACCTAAAATAATTAGGGCACCAATTAAAAATAATCCTAATAATTCCAGGGATCTTTTGACCGTAATGGGCATTGCTTGCATAGGGTGGATTAAATTAAATTTTTCGCAAATGTTCTACAGTATGAGTAAAAACCAGAAACAAGCTTAATGTTTTAGCATTCCGGAGATAAAATGCATATCGTGTAATAAGCTGGTTACCTCAATTTTGCAATCAGCACTATTTAAATATATTAGCAATATGAAAAAAATCATAAACAGGAATAAAAGAATTTTGAGCGGCAGGCTTATCAAACCCTTAATGATCGGTTTTCTCTTTTGGGGCGGCACCGTTCTGGCCCAAACTACAAACCCGGTAATAGAGAATATGGTGAAAGAAGCGACCGAGAATTCTCAGCTTGAAAAACTTGGGCATGAGCTGTTGGATGTGATCGGCCCCAGGCTGGTTGGAACTCCACAGATGAAACAAGCCAATGATTGGGCAGTAGAAAAATATAAAAGCTGGGGAATTGCAGCTAAAAATGAAAAGTGGGGCGAGTGGAAAGGCTGGGAACGCGGCACAACTGAAATAACGATGATTGCTCCGCGAATGAAGTCATTGGAAGGCACCCAACTTGCCTGGAGCCCCGCCACATCTAACAGAGGCATTACTGCCGATGTAATTATTCTTGCCGATCTGGCCGATTCAATTGCTTTTCAAAAATGGCTCCCGCAGGTTAAAGGAAAATTTGTGATGATTTCCATGCAGCAGCCAACCGGCCGGTCTGACGATAACTGGGAAGAATTTGGCTTGAAAGAGTCTGTAGAGAAAATGAAGAAAGAACGGTCAGAACAAACGGCGGCCTGGCGCAACCGCATTAGTAAAACCGGTTTCAATACCCGCACACTTCCTCAGCAACTTGAAGACGCCGGGGCTGCCGGCATAATCGGTTCCAACTGGTCGGCGGGTTTTGGGGTTAACAAAATTTTCGGTGCGTATACCAATAAGATTCCAACCGTTGATATTGCCCTTGAAGATTACGGCTTACTCTATCGCCTGGCCGAATCCGGCCATCTCCCACGATTAACTATCAGAACCGATTCGAAAGATTTGGGAGTGGTGCCGGTATTTAACACCATTGCAGAAATCCGCGGAAGCGAGAAACCCGATGAGTATGTAATACTTTCGGCCCATTTTGATTCATGGGACGGCGCAAGCGGCGCAACCGATAACGGCACGGGTACGCTTACCATGATGGAGGCCATGCGCATTTTAAAGAAAATTTATCCCAATCCTAAACGTACTATATTGGTTGGCCATTGGGGAAGTGAAGAACAGGGCTTAAACGGATCGAGGGCGTTTGTGGAAGATCATCCGGAAATAATTAAAAATGTGCAGGCGGTTTTTAATCAGGATAACGGCACCGGCCGCGTAATTAATTTATCGGGCCAGGGATTTCTTAACTCCTATGATTACCTCGGACGCTGGTTAAGCATGGTTCCGGATGATATCCGTAAAAACGTGGTTACCAATTTTCCGGGTTATCCCGGAGGAGGCGGATCGGATTATGCGTCATTTGTAGCCGCCGGAGTTCCGGCATTTTCGTTGAGTTCAATAAGTTGGGATTACGGAACATATACCTGGCACACCAACCGCGATACGTATGACAAGATTGTGTTTGACGATGTGCGCAGCAACGCCATTTTAACCGCTATTATGGCCTATATGGCCAGCGAAGATCCGGCAACTACTTCGCGGGAACGCATTGTATTGCCTTTAAATCAGCGTACCGGGCAACCGGCAACCTGGCCAGAGCAGCGTTCGCCAACCCGCCGTGGCGGATTAGAGTAAAACACTTTAGATACCCGGTTTAACCGCAAGGCAAGAAATCATAAAAAGCCTGTTTGAATTTTTAGGGTCAGGCACCCTTTTCTTTAAGAGCTTTCGCCGCTGGAATTTCGTTACCCAGCTTATCGGCACCTGCCAAGGCTAGATCATGTATATTTGCTGAAAGCCATACACCGTTAAACTTGGAAACCAGAAAAGAACTATCAAAACTGCAGGCTGCTTTGCAGGCGAAATGTCCGCGGTGCCGACGCGGAGACATGTTTGCTAACGCCATGTACGGATTGAAAACACAAAAGATGCACGAAAACTGCGACTATTGTGGCTTGCGTTTTGAACGCGAACCAGGATATTTTTATGTTGCCATGTTTGTTAGCTACGGTTTTAACATAGCGCAGATGATAGCCATTGCGCTATTAACCTATGTAATTAGCGGCGAAACTGAGGAGCCCTGGGTTTACATCATTGCCATCTTTACCGGCATTTTAATACTCTCGCCCCTCAACTACCGGTATGCCCGGGTGGTGCTACTTTACTGGCTTACACCAGGACTTCGGTATTTGGCAAACCTGCCCCCGGTTAACAATCAATACAAAAAAAGGAAACACTAAACGTTGCTGGTTTTAGAATAATATCTTGCTGCTTAGCTCCTTTTCTATGGTGATGAAGCCGGGATATTTTACCAGTTTATCGCCGATGGCAATACTCGGTCTGATTTTGAGTGTTAAAACCCCTTTTTTCTCCGTTGCTGCATCATTGCCTCCCCGTAAAAACTCCAGCACCTCTTCCATGGTTTTCCCGTTGGAGAGGATTTTATAAATATTGGCATTTAAACTAACCGGCACGAGGGTTGAATCGCCCGGTTCAATACTAATCTCCTGATTAACCAGGCCTTCGGCAAGCTGATTGCCCTTTATCAAAACCTCATATTCGAACCGGTTTATCGCAGCGGTTTGCTGAGTTGGATTTTTGATCTTAAGATTAATCCGGGCCGACAGAGGAATGTTCTGCCGAAGGTAGGCAATCGCAATTTCCGGGATATTTGCCAGGTTAATTTGATTTTCACTAATCATTTTGCTTATGTCGCGGCCAGCCACAAACACACTATCGGCCGAAACAACCTGATACGTGCATTTTTCAAGCGTCTGCATCTGACGGGCCTGCTTGTTAATTCCGCAACCGGTAATTAACAGAAATGCCGTAGAGAGCACTAAGAATATTCTCATTCAACTAAAGGTAAGCGTGTTTTAAAGAGCCGCCCCGACGGCCAGATCACAACGGTGACCGGGCATGCCGTGCTGCGGATTGGTTTTTGGCTGCGCCGGCGCAGCTAATTTCTGCCCTGCAGATATGGTTAAAGGCGCACCGACCGGCAAATCACAGCGGTGGCCGGGCAGACCATGCTGGGGGTTCAACCCGGCGGCCATAGGGGTGGGCAATTTCAGGCTGTCTGCTTTAGCGTTCTCCGTTCTCTGGGTTTCTTTGTTGTAGATATAAGTAAAAACCGATGCTCCTAATAGAACAATAACAATGAGTATATAAATGGTTTTCATGCTCTTAATTATTTTGTTGATACCGCAAAGGTAGCTAAATGTGCTATTTAAGTTTTTGTAGCAATTGTAAAATTGGGAGTTGCGTTTAAGCTGATTAATTTAAGCCCAAAACAGCTTTCCCCTGATCAAAAACAATATCAACCGGAATGCCTTTGGCGCCTAAACGGTTGAGATCCTGCTGAAGCCGGGAACCGATAACCGCCTTTTCTTTTTGCAGTTTTTCTACCGCTGCTTTATCACCATCTCCCTGAAGGGTTAATATTAAACGGGTAAGGTCGTTCATCGCGGAAGCGAATTTTTCATAATTAACTTTATACGTTCCGTTTGCTGTCCGTTCAAATGCACCCTGATCTTTAAAAAAGTTAAAGCCCTGCATATTGGCCTGACCATGCGCACTTGCCGTACCAAAACGTACAGACCGGAGTAAGCTGGCCATATAGGTTGTGTAAAACTGTTTGATGTCGCCACTTAATTCGCCTTTGTTTAGCAAACTGGTTACCATATACAAACCCAAAATATCGGCTTTGCCTTCTTCAAGCCACGAGCCTTGCTCTTCTAAAGCTGCCCGTACGTAACCTTTGCCGTTCACGGTTGATTTGATACCCAGACCGTGCGCCACTTCGTGGAACATAACGTTCGAGAAAAACGCATCGAAAGTGACGTACTGCTGCTGCCCGGCATCAATAAGCTCTTTTGAGATGGGAACCAGTATTTTATCAAACTTTGCCCGCATGGCATTTTTTAGCTGCGAACGCCGGGTACCCTTTTCCTGCTGGATTTTCTCATCATTAGGCAGATTAACGGCGATGGTTTTAGAGCCCGCGTTACAATCGCCTGCGTAATAAACCACATCGTACGCGTTAAGCTGCGATTCTGTACCGGGACTTTCTGATTTGTATTTTTGATCTACCGGTAACCCGCGTTGCAGTTCGGGCAGCATGGCCACATACTTTTCCAGCCGTTTACTCCACTCCCGGTCTTTAATTAAAACGTAGGCTTCAAAGGATGTACGGGCGTTAAGCAATTTATCTTCATAATTTTCTATCGGGCCAATAATTATATCAATGCCGTTGCTCTTCATGTCCATCCATGCGTAATCACTTGCGGTATAATTGCTGGTAAGCAGGGCTGCAGAACGCAGGTCCAGGTATTTTTTCAATCCCGGATCATCCGCAAGAGCGGCTGCCTTTTTTAGGAGTACCGATGCTTTCTCCAGTTCCTTTTTAAATGCAATGTGATAGGGAACCGCCTCCAGGTTACCGGCCGCATTACGCCGCACCATAGAATATTGGCCGCGTTTATCCTGAATGTCTGAGTTCTCAAGTTCTTCACGATTCATTTCCGGAGGATAGAAACCGGCACCTTCGGGCTTTGGCCCAACGCCGGTTATAAAAGGTTTGTCGCCGTTAAGGCGATCCCAAGGACCATAATTGATCCTTATAAATTCAACAGACTTTTCATCGCTTACGGTGTTGAGCAAACTATCCCGCTGCGGATAACTTTGTTTCCAAAAAAGCTCGTCCATAATTTCAGCAGCTTCAATAAGCAGGGGGATCATCTGCCGCTCACTGGCAGTTAAACTTTCCAGATTTGCGGTTAGCGGCACCCGTTCGTAAATGGGCAAACGTTCTGCCACGTAGGCGTTCATAGAATCATTGACCGGCAAGTTTTTTTCCCGGGCAGCGTTGCCGGTTTGGTTGTTGCAACTTTGAAAAATGCTGGCGAGCGCTAGTATCGGGATGATAACTTTACCGAATTGTACTTTCATTGTGCGTGGTTTTGTGCTAAATATACTGATAAAATGGAGGAGACTGATTCTCATTGACCCGATGCCAGCTGGATATTTATGCGCATTAATAGTATGTTTGGTTTAAAGAACTAAGTTTATGAAGCAGCGCCTGCCCTATATCTTATCCATGTGTTTTCTTACCGTTTTAGCCGCCTGCGCAACAAACCCCTATGGCGCGACAAACCGGGTTTACAAAAAGCAGGTGAAAACGCTTAGCAAATCCTTGCGCCAAACGCCGGCACAGCCCGACCCGGCGAACTGGGTAGGCACCACCAACTTCGGTTTAAGAAAACCAAATTATGTGATTATTCATCATACAGCCCAACAATCTACGGCGCAAACCCTTAAAACTTTCACACTTCCGCGTACTCAGGTAAGTGCGCACTATGTTATCGGCTCCGACGGAAAAATTTACCACATGCTGGATGATTACCTGCGGGCATGGCATGGCGGAGCCAGCAAATGGGGAAACGCCACCGACATCAATTCATCATCAATAGGTATTGAGCTGGACAACAATGGATTTGATGCTTTCGCGGAACCGCAGATTGAAAGTTTGTTACAAGTTTTGGCCGGGTTGAAGTTGAAACACGGCATTCCTACAGCAAATTTTATAGGACATTCAGACATCGCCCCCGGGCGAAAAGTAGACCCGAATGCGAATTTTCCATGGAAGAAATTAGCAGATAACGGGTATGGATTATGGCCTGATTCACTGCTTGATTCGGTGCCGGCTTCATTTAATCCAACCGAAGCGTTGCGGATTATTGGCTATGATGTGAAGAATTTTGATTTTGCCGTTCAATCTTTCAAACTCCATTTTATACAAACAGATTTCACACCGGTTTTAAATGAGTACGATAAGCAGGTTTTATACAATCTTTATAAAAAGTATTTATAATTCGGAACGATATCCTGTCAGGCGTAAATGGCATCATCAATGAGCTCTTGTACAACTACCTTATTCAGCGGTTTTTTGTACAGATGCCGGATACAAGAGAAATTGCCTATACGAATGCGGTCCATCTCATTTGTTGAAGATGATACCATATATATTACGTAACCCGATTTAACGGTTGAGGGCAATTTTTCAAATGCAGCGGCAAATTCAAAGCCGTTCATAACCGGCATTTGTATGTCTAACAAAATGATGGTTTTCTGTTTTGAAAATGGGCTGTCCCTGATATGATCAAGTGCGCCTTGCGCTTCGTTGAAGCATCGAATAAAACAATCAGGCAGAATGTTTTTAATTACTTTCTGCGAGATGAAGCAATCTAATGTGCTATCGTCTATTAAGATGAAATGTTTTACTGAAGGAGGCATTTACTTATTACGCACTTTAACGGTGAAAGTTGTGCCTTC
>JBGTBV010000133.1:0-2535 GCA_041749185.1 Daejeonella sp.
TTATCTACGGTTTCCTGAGGGATCAAACTAAACTGATTTTTTATAATGCTAAAGTACTGCTTTGATGGAATAGCTGAAGAGCCGATCCAAACAAACTATAGAAGTTCTACAGATTCTACCATTCAGTTAACAATCTCAGAATGTCATTGCGGGCCTTGACCCGCAATCTCAAAAACTATTGCTACGAGATGTACCCGAGATACCGGGTCAAGCCCGGTATGACAATTCAATGGAAGCTCTTTTACTCCATTTTATACCCTTTGTGCACAATCAAAAAACTGGCCCGTTCTTCCCGTTTAAACGGAATATCCCAATTGCCCTGATAGGTAACTTTTGTAGGAAGCAGGGTTTGGTCGCTGCCAAAATAACCCAATTCGATGTTCATCTGCACATCAAAATCAAACGCCAGGTTATCATATTTCATATCCACATACCTTCCTAAAATCTGAAAATTCCGCATATCAAAAATCGTGGTCAGCTCTTTGATCATCAGTCCGTCTTTGGTATAATATGACAGCTCTGGTTTCATGCTCACTTTAAAACGGTAAACCGGAATGGAATCCAGATAAGTGCCTTTGAAGAAGGCATAGTCATAATACTGGCGCATATTGGCCGTAAAAATTTCTGTTTTTTTGCTGATAAACGGAATGCCTTTTACCGGTCGGCCGGGACTGAAAATGAGCGTTTTCAACTTGTCTTTGTATGATTGGCTGCTTTCACCTTTTGCTTCGGCGCTGGGCGCCGATGGTGCGAAACCAGAGCTATAGGCGTTCATAAAAATGTAATCGAACATTTCTACGGTGTACAATTGGTATTTGCCGTTGCGTTTAAAAACTTTACCGCTATCGCGTTTGGCCAATACTTTCATTTTATCAGCACCGCTATTTGTATGAAGAATCCTCCGATATATCCTGCCCGAAATTTTATTTTTCTTATCGTAAGTAAAAATCCGGTTCTCGGCAGTAAAACTGTATTTTTTCATTTCGCGAAAAGCCTGATAAAAGCTGGTATCGCGTAAAATTTCGTCAATAAAAGTTTGAGCCGTTAAACGGGATGAGGTAATGTTAACCGCCGAGTCAATGGTGATGGTGCGAATGGTATCTGGATTAAAACGGGGAATTTGCTGGGCGAAGCTTGTTATGGCTCCAAGGAAAAGGACGAGTAATAAGAGTATTCTTTTCATTAAGGAAGATGTGAGATTCAATGTTAGTTTGTGATGAATTTACTATAGGAGTTTATTCAAAATTCTTAAAAGCCTGCAAAAAACTGCTTTAATTGAGGTGGCTCCTCAGGAGCCGGTTTGTCATCTATCATAATTTTCTGTAAACAGGATGCTCCTATGGAGCTTAACGACACGACATTTATATATAATGAGATTGAGTCCTTTCATCAAAACAGACGGCCCGGGTTAAATAAACCCGATAGTAGTGAAAAGCCCAGCTCACCGGAGGCGAAGGGCTTGGAAAGAATAGCGGGACTACCCATTAATAGCATTACCAAACCTTGCTTTTCCAAAAAACCATTGATAATAAATGATAAATACAGGCCAAACCTTCTCTAATTCCATTCCAATTAAGATTGTAAAAACTCAATTCGCATCAATTACCCAATTGCTTTAACGCGATATAAGCCATTAGACCAGTGCCAACCTGCAACGCATTTTCATCAACGTTAAATGTGGGCGTATGCACTGATGATGTGATCCCTTTTTCTTCATTGCGGGTTCCCAGCCTGTAAAAACAAGCATCGGCAACCTGCGAATAATAGGCAAAATCTTCGGCGGCCATCCAAATGTCCAAATCTTCTACGTTCTCTTTACCCAGATATTCTTCGGCAAAACCCCGGACCTTTTCAGTGAGTTTTTCTTCATTCACTAAAAACGGATATCCGCGTACAATATTAAAATCACATCTTCCGCCCATGGCTTCGGCAATGCCTTCGGCCATTTTCTTCATTTTCTGGTGCGCCTCAGCACGCCACAGCTCGTCCATGGTACGAAACGTTCCCTCCAGTTTTACTTCATTGGGAATTACATTCGTGGCGCCGTTGGCGATAACTTTGCCGAAAGATAAAACCGAAGGAAGCTTTGGATCAGCTACACGACTTACAATTTGCTGCAAGGCGATGATGATGTGCGAAGTGATTAAAACCGGATCAATATTCTGATGCGGCTGTGCCCCATGCCCGCCTTTGCCATGCACGGTTACATAAATCTCATCGGTGGAGGCCATGTACTTGCCCGACCGGAAACCAACCTTACCGCAATTAATTAAGGGCATTACGTGTTGCCCTACAACGGCCGCCGGTTTCGGATTTTCCAAAACGCCTTCTTTGATCATTAAACTGGCCCCGCCCGGCAACTTTTCTTCTGCAGGTTGGAAAATGAATTTTACGGTTCCGGCGAAATCATTTTTTAGTTCCGATAAAATCCGGGCCGTTCCCAATAACGATGAGGTATGAACATCGTGCCCGCAGGCGTGCATAACCCCGGCGTTCTTTGAACTATAGGGTAGATCATTTGCCTCTAAAATGGGC
>JBGTBV010000134.1:0-15107 GCA_041749185.1 Daejeonella sp.
CGAAGATAAATCGCCGTCGCGGAAAACATACAAGCCTACCGCATCGCTTTGCAGATGCGCCAGATAAGCCAGAGCGGCCGCGAGGTAACGGGCGTAATCAATTTTTTTAAAACCCGAATCTTCATGGTTCATGGAGGCGCTTGCATCCAATAGCAGCCGCACCGAAATATTGGTTTCCACTTCTGATTCGCGGATGTAATAGCGGTCGGACCGGGCAAACATTTTCCAATCGAGGCTGCGCAAATCATCGCCGGGCTGGTAGCTGCGGTATTGGCTAAACTCCATGCCGGGCCCCCTGATGCTACTTTTATTTATGCCCGTTGTAAACCCGTCGACAACTGTTTTGGCCGCTAAAGAAAGATCTTTAATGGCCATTATGGTTTTGGGGTTTAGGACGCTGCTCATGGATTGTTATGTAAAATGATTGTTTAGTGGGTTAAAGTTTCACGCAAAGCAGGTAAGATAGAAAACACGCAAAGGGCGCAAAGTTTTAAGAACTGCTTTGCGGTCTTTGCGCCTTCACTTCGCGATCTTTGCGTGAAACAATAACTCACATTGGCCCTTTAACTTTTGGCCTTTCCACCGATTTAATCAGCTCGGCTGTTACTTTATCTGTAGTAATATTCTCCGCTTCAGCTTTAAAGTTTATAAGGATGCGGTGCCGTAAAACAGGGTAAGCCATGTTTTGCAGATCTTCCATCAGCACCGCGAAACGGCCCTTAAACAACGCTCGTGCTTTGGCGGTTAAAATGAGCGCCTGGCCTGCCCGCGGCCCCGCACCCCAGCGCACCCATTCTTTTACATAAGCTGTCTGGCTGGTTTCTGGCCTGGTTGATCTTACCATCGTGCTCACGTAACTGATTAGATCATCACTGATAGTTACCTGGCGTACCAACGACTGGAGTTGCTTAATTTCGGCACTGTTTAGCACGGCATTAACCTGCGGTTTTGCCGAGCCAGTCGTGGCGTTTAAAATTCCAAATTCTTCCTGCTCGGTTGGGTATCCTATTTTAATGAATAATAAAAAACGATCAAGTTGCGCTTCGGGCAATGGATAAGTGCCGGCTTGCTCTATGGGGTTTTGCGTGGCCAAAATAAAAAAAGGCCGATCAAGAGGGTAGGTTTGCCCGCCGTAGGTCACTTCAAATTCCTGCATTGCTTCCAGCAGGGCCGACTGGGTTTTGGGCGGAGTTCGATTTATCTCATCCGCCAGAATAATATTGGCAAACAGCGGACCTTTATTAAATTTAAAAAAGCGTTTTCCTGTGGCATGGTCTTCTTCTAAAATTTCGGTGCCGATAATGTCAGAAGGCATCAGGTCTGGCGTGAACTGGATGCGGCGAAAGGAGAGGTCCAGGGCTTGCGACAGCGTTCTAACCATTAAGGTTTTTGCCAGCCCCGGAACGCCTTCCAACAAACAATGGCCGCCCGCAATTAAAGCGATGATAATCTCATCCAAAACATGATCCTGGCCCACGATAACTTTGCCGATCTCCTTTTTTAGCTGCGGTAGCTTGGCTAACAATTCTTCAATGTTGTTTTCTGTAATTTCCAAAGCGTTCAATTTGATGGAATTAGTTTTGAGGTTAGAAAAATAGAAAATTTATTTAGCGTACGGTTTGTTAATTAAACGCGTATCACACAATTTACAGAAAACCGGTTTTTAATATAAGCCCTGATCGTTTTAAGCGTTACTTTAGGAAAATGTTTGCTACCAAATTTACCTTCGCACGCCTGCGCTACCGCTCCGGCGATTGGGACACCGATCAGCGGATGCCTGCCAATATCTTAAATTCGCTGTTGGAGTACACCACTATTTCCATCAGTACCGAAGAAAAGGTAGTAGAGCTGAGCAGTAACGATATTTTTCTATATCCTTTCTGCTATCTGAGTGGCCACAAACTGGTTCAGTTTAACGAATCTGAACGCAGCAATTTTAAAAAATATGTCCAGAACGGTGGTTTCGTTTTTGTAGACGATTGCAATCATGATATTGACGGCTTGTTTGCCCATTCTTTTGAGGCTCAAATGGCGGCGATTTTCGGCCCCCAGGCATTGAAGAAAATTCCCAACAGCCATCAGCTATACCGTTCATTCTTCGAATTTGAAAAAGGTCCGCCAACTACCTCGTTTGAGTTAAACGGCTGGGGCGACGATCTGGTGCATGATTATCTGAAAGCTATTACCATAAATGGCCGTATAGGCGTTTTATACAGTAATAAAGATTACGGCTGCGAGTGGGATTATGATTTCCGCAACAAGCGCTTTCTGGCAGAAGATAATACCAAATTCGGGGTTAATGTAGTGGTTTACGCGATGGGGGCGTAGGGAGTATCTGATCTCGGGCGGCAAACTGAAGCTAAAACAGCAGCATTTGCCTGTGTTAAATAAACCTGATTGAAGCGGATACCGGCCAGTGGCTTAGGCCTTGTGGAGTATGAGCGGAAAGCAGGTCTTCCGTTTAATATGTGCGAGGAAACAACATTTTCCAAAAAAAGGTAGGGCGATTTTTCTGTTAATAAGAGCGTGGGTTGAGTTTACCTGCTCAGGATATATTTTGTAGGGAGCTCCTCTGGAGCTAGAATTTAAATAATTACCGTTTCTACAAACAGGATGCTCCGCTGGAGCGGAATCCTTCAATTTCTGTCTTTTACAATCCCGCAACCCCGTAAGCAAATGGATTGTGTATTTTTGGAAAATTTCATCTGCTTCCATGAACCGCGAAACCGCAAATATTTTAGAAGGCCGCTATTGTAATTCGCTTACCACGTATTCCAGATTTTTAACCCGGGAGGTTCTTATCGGTGATATTGCCATGGGCGCCCATAATCCCATTCGCATCCAGAGCATGACCACAACCGATACCATGGATACTATGGGAACGGTAGAACAGACCATCCGGATGGTGGATGCCGGTTGCGAGTACGTACGCATTACCGCACCGAGTGTGAAGGAAGCAAAAAACCTGATTAACATTAAAAGAGAATTACTTCATCGGGGTTATAAAGTTCCGCTTATTGCGGATATCCATTTCACCCCTAACGCCGCCGAAGCTGCCGCACGTATTGTAGAAAAGGTGCGGGTTAACCCCGGAAACTACGCCGATAAAAAGAAATTTGAAAGCTTTGAATATTCCCAAACTGAATATCAGGCCGAACTGGAACGTATTTACAAAAAATTTACTCCGCTGGTAAAAGTTTGTAAGGAATATGGCACAGCCATGCGCATCGGTACCAATCATGGTTCTTTATCCGACCGCATTATGAGCCATTATGGCGATACGCCGCAAGGGATGGTCGAATCGGCCATGGAATTTATGCGGATGTGTGAAGATCTGAACTTCCATAATTTGGTTATTTCCATGAAAGCCAGCAACCCGCAGGTAATGGTGCAGGCTTACAGGTTGCTGGTAGAAACCATGGTGAACGAAGGCATGAATTATCCTTTGCACCTGGGCGTTACCGAAGCAGGCGACGGTGAAGACGGGCGCATCAAATCTGCTGTCGGCATTGGCACTTTGCTGGAAGATGGCCTGGGCGATACCATCCGGGTATCATTAACCGAAGATCCCGAACTGGAAGCTCCGGTGGCCATTGCATTAGCTGATAGGTATGTGGGTAGAGGAAATATCAGCGATCAGGTATCCGGAATCAGGTATGACGAGTCAGCGATCAGCGATCAGCATTCAGCAGTCGGCAGTCAGCAGTCAGCAATCGGCAGTCGGCAGTCGGCAGTCGGCAATCAGCAATCAGCAGTCAGCAATCAGCATTCAGTAATCGTAAATCGTAAATCTGAAATCGTAAATAGTACATTGGTGCCAACTGCTAACGGCTCACTGCCCACTCATTTCAGCCCGTACGAATACGCCCGCCGCAAAACCGCCGAACTCAATACCTTCATAGGCGGCCACCAGGTTCCGCGGGTGATTATTGATATTTCGAAAAAGAATTTAAAAGATCAGGCCGTATTGGCTGATGTGGGATATTTGTATTCGCCCGTTCTGGATAAGTACAATATGGGCGAGCAATCAACCGATTTTGTTTACCTGGCCGATCAACTGCCTTCTTTTGCATTGCCCGGAAACTTAAAGCAGCTCTATAATTATAATACCTGGAAAAGCCTTGCGGATAAAGCCAACTGCCATCCCTTGTATACTTTGCAGGAATATATCGATGCCGAAATTCGTGACAACGCATTAAACCTGGTTAAGATCACCAACGAACAAGTTGGTGGAGAACAATTTAATCGCATCCTTTTTGATAAAACCCTGGTTTTTGTTTTGGAAACAAATAATCATCACGGTTTGGCCGATCAGCGGCAAGCATTTTTTAGGCTGATGGAAATGGATTTGGAGGTTCCTGTAATTGTTAAGAGGAGTTATAAAATTGACAGTAGGCAGTCAGAACTTCGCAGTCAGAAGTCAGAGTTCGAAAATCAGAATCCCGATGATCTCAATACTCAATACTCAATACTCAATACTCATGAGGACTTCCAGCTTTACGCAGCAACAGATCTGGGCGGCTTGTTGCTTGATGGATTAGGCGACGGTATCTGGGCCGATGCGCCGGAATTACCGGTTAAAACCATCCTGACAACTTCTTTCGGAATTTTGCAGGCCACGCGTTCGCGGATATCAAAAACCGAATACATCTCCTGCCCAAGTTGCGGACGAACCCAGTTTGACTTGCAGGAAACCACCCAAATGATTCGCAGCCGTACAGATCATCTGAAGGGATTGAAAATCGGTATTATGGGATGCATCGTAAACGGTCCCGGTGAAATGGCCGATGCAGATTATGGTTACGTAGGCACCGGCCCCGGAAAGATTACTTTATACCGCGGTAAAGAAGTGGTTAAAAAGAACGTGAACTCTGAGAACGCTTTAGACGAACTGATCGGGATTATCCGCGAAGACGGAAACTGGATAGAATTGAAAGAGGTTGAAGGTTAATAAACGTTTTGTTTAATATTTTTTTTAACATGAAGGTGGAATTCATGGCATTATTCCTCCTTCAAAAACTCCACGCTTTTTTCGCATACCAATTGCAATTGTAACGGAAGCTCCTCTTTAGTCCAGGGATGTGAAGCGCCGAAAACATGATTGGCGTAGGGGATAATGATAAACCGGGCTTCTTTATTTTGCTCTTGAAGTAACTGAGCTTCGGTTGGAAGCACATTTTCATCTTCGTCGCCGTGGAGTATTAGCCAGGGTTTTTTTAAACGGGCCGCGGCTGCTAAAATATTAAACTCTTTATGATGATTTTCAAGATCGTAGAGCAGGTTTACTTTTAAGGGTGTGTTTTGCTTGGTGCGGGTGTTGTACGAGTAGATCACGCCTTTCTCCCTCCACTCGGCCAATTGATCCTGTTTCCAAAGGGAATTAAAGTCAGCAATTGAAGCCCAGGTTATCAATTTATTAACCCGCGGATCTTTTTCGGCCTGGATAGTGCTGATGCCGCCACCCCGGCTATGACCGATGATGTTCACTGAACTGGCCGCCTTAAATTCTTTGCCTTTACAAGCGAAATTAATTACCTGATCGAGATCAAAAAACTCTTTGGTAAATGTGTTGTCACTAAATGCACCCAAATCTGAAAAATCTAATGGATTTTCGGGTGTAGTGCCGTTGTGCGAAAAATTGAACTTTAAGAAGCGGAATCCGCGTTCTGCAAAATATTCTGCAGTCATATTGTGGGTGCCCCAGTCTTTAAATCCTTTAAAACCGTGTACAAAAATTATCAGGGGATCATCCTGACGGCTGTTATTATAGGTGAGATCGGCCAGTATCGGTCTGCCACCAGAGCCTGGGATAATAAAGGTTTGTTGTACGGTCATAAACTTGTAAACGTTCGGGGTTATTTTTTGTGTGCCCGGCCTGCTGAAAGCTTAAACTGGTTGAGGTTTTATCTGAACATGAAAATATGTCTTTTAACTGAATATCCGCGGTTAAAAAAAAGGTTAATTTACCATCCGGGAGCAAGCCGGATTGACGATCAAATGTCTGTGGATTTAGTCTCTGATATCTATTTGTATCGTTTCTAAATAGCTGTGTTTTACAAACAAGTGACACGGGCGAAATGGCTTATTGATTACTTTTGTGGCGGTTTTAAAACAGAATAATTACTTGAGAGAACTAAAAATTATAGCGCTTACACATAAACATATTGACCTGAAAGAGTTAGGAAAATTTGTAATATGTAACGAGGCACTTGAAGGGCGGCTTCAGGTAGTAAAAGCCAAATTTAACATCGAGGAAATTTTCTATATAGGTACCTGCAACCGCGTAGAATTTATATTCACCTCTGCAATAATTTTAACGCCTCAGATCGTTAAAGATTTCATCCGCACTCTTAATTTTTGCGTTCCCGAAGAAAAGCTTGACGATTTTGCTAATCAGGTTTCTGTTTATGAAGCCGAAGAGGCTTTAAATCATTTGCTGCGTATTTCCTGCTCCTTAGAAAGTTTAGTTGTAGGAGAAAAGGAGATTCTGGCACAATTGCGCAAAGCATATAAAACCTGTAAAGACAATGGCTTCACCGGAGATTATCTTCGGTTGATTATGGCAAGGGTTGTAAAAACGGCCAAGGAAGTTTATACTTTTACCAATATTTCCCGCAAACCAATTTCGGTAGTTTCTTTAGCATACCGTAAGCTTCGTGAGCACAATATGTGCACCAAGGCCCGCATATTGATTATAGGGGCGGGCGAAACGAATTGCAACATTTCTAAATATTTGCAAAAACATAAATTTTCTAACTTTGCCATTTTTAACCGCACTCTTTCTAAAGCACAGACGCTTGCCAGCGATTTAAATGGTCAGGCATTTGATCTTGATGCCCTTAGATCTTATAAAAAAGGTTTTGACGTGATTATTACCTGCACCAGTGCCATAGAACCGGTGATAACGCCAGAAATATATCGCAGCCTGCTCAATGGGGAAACTGATAAAAAGGTAATTGTTGATTTAGCAGTGCCCAATGATACCGCACCGGAAGTGGTCGCGAACAATTCCTTACATTTTATCGAAGTTCACAGTTTGCAGGAAATAGCAAACGGCAATTTGCAGGAACGGTACGATGAACTGATTAATGCTGAGCGCATTATCGAAAAAAATATTCTGGAATTTGGCCCGATCTTAAAGCAACGGCGTATTGAGATTGCCATGCGGGAAGTGCCGGAGCGAATCAAAGAAATTAAAAAGGTGGCTATTAACTCTATTTTCGCCAATGATCTGGAAGGGTTAGATCAAAATTCCCGCGATGTTTTGGATAAGATCATTAATTACATGGAAAAAAAATACATCAGCGTTCCGATGGTGATGGCCAAAGATATTCTGGTAAAGAACACTTAAAGACCTGCCTACCAGACAAGCAGGGGTTTTTGACCGCGACACTCTAAGGCACGTTTATTACAAGTACATAAGGTGAGTAAAAAGGTAATAATTGGCACACGCGGCAGCGATCTGGCCCTTTGGCAGGCAAACCACGTAAAAAATCAGCTTCAGGACATCGGTATCAGTGCCGATTTGAAAATAATAAAAACTCAGGGCGATCGTATTGTAAACCTCAGCTTTGATAAACTGGAAGGGAAAGGCTTTTTTACCAAAGAACTTGAAGAAGAATTGCTTGCCGGAACAATTGACCTCGCAGTACATTCTCATAAAGATTTACCTACTAACCATCCGGAAGGGCTGATTATCGCCGCCGTATCTGAACGCGAAGATCCGGCAGAGTTGCTCATTATTCTTAAAGATTGTGCGGATTTGCAACAAAAACTATCCGTAAAATTTGGCGGCTTGGTGGGTACTTCCTCCAACCGGCGAAAGGCTCAACTCCTGGCCGTACGCCCCGATTTCGAAATTGATGAATTGCGGGGCAATGTGCCCACCCGCATACAAAAACTCCGCGATGAAGATTACGACGCCATTATGCTGGCAAAGGCCGGTGTAGAACGATTGGGAATTGACCTTTCGGAATTTTTTGTTGAAGAAATAAATCCCACCGAATTAATACCTGCACCTGCACAAGGTGTTTTAGCTTTACAAATCCGCGAAAGCGATGGTGAACTATTCAATGCCCTGCAGCCCCTGAATAATTTGGTAGTGGCAGAACAAATAGGCGTTGAGCGAAAAGTATTGAATATGTTTCAGGGCGGCTGCCAAATGCCGCTCGGATCTTACTGCCGGTACGAAGACGGCCGCTATCAAACATGGACGGCCAAGGCTAAAAGCGGGGATGACTTCCCGGACCGTTTGTTTTTGGAGGCCGAAACCACGGTTGGGCTCGCAGAGAAAATAGTTGCGAAATTTAATTTGGAAAGGAAATTTCCAAAGAATGTTTTCATAACCCGGAATCTTCCGGAGAGCAGCTATTTGCGCAAGGCTCTGGCCAAACACCATATCCAGATTGAAGATCGTTCGCTCATCAAAACTTATCCTATCATCAACAAACTTGATCCGTATATATTAAAGCATGTTAACTGGGTATTTTTTAGCAGCAAAAATGCTATTGAGTATTTTTTTAAACTCCAGCCGCTATTGCCAAAAGCTGTAAAATTTGGTGTTTTAGGACGAGCATCTGAAGATACACTCCGCCGCTTTGGCAAAGCGCCGCATTTTAACGGCGAAGACGAAGGCATAGATACGGCGGATATCGCAGAGAAATTTGCCAGTGTGGCCAACGGCTTAACCATACTTTTTCCCGGAGCCAAAGATTCTTTGCGCACTGTTCAAAAAGCGCTCAATGCCGATACTAAAATTATTGACCTGCCCGTGTACGAAACCTTGATGGATGAACGGGTGGAGCATTCTGTTGCCGAAGTATTGATTTTTACCAGTCCTTCTAACGTGGAAGCATATTTTTTGGATAACCTGTTGGAGCCCGGGCAGAAAGTTTTGTGCATCGGCAAATCAACCGGTAAAAAGTTTGACGAAATGGGAATTGCCTATGCGCTGCCGTTCTCGCCTGATGAAGTTGGTTTAGCCGAAGCATTTTTTGGCCTCGATTTTTAAAAAACATAGAAAGACACCTCCTGCTGTGCCGCCTAACTAATCGGTTACATTATGCGGATGTTATAAAAAAATAATTATGCTAATTCGCCCCAGGAGATTAAGAACAACGCCGTTAGTGCGGGAGATGGTTGCAGAAACGAGGCTATCAAAAGACATGTTCATATATCCGCACTTTGTGGTTCCGGGATCAGGCATCCGCAAGGCAATAGATGCCATGCCGGGAATTGATCATTTCTCGGTAGATATGTTGCTTAAGGATGTAGAAAAGTCGCTCGGACTGGGCCTCAACAAAATATTGCTGTTTGGCGTTGGCGAAGAAAAATCCGAAGACGCCAGCTCTGCCTACAGCGACAAGTCGGTTGTGGTTAACGCTGTATCTGAACTCAAAAAAGCGTTCGGCAGTGACGTTTATGTGGTTACAGATGTTTGCACCTGCGCTTACACTACGCATGGTCATTGCGGGGTGCTGCACCAGGGATATGTACAGAATGACGCCACTGTTGACGTGTTGGCTAAAATGGCCGTTTCGCATGCAGAAGCCGGGGCTGATATGGTTGCTCCTTCTGATATGATGGACGGTCGTATTCTGGGTATACGGCAGAAACTTGACAGCGAGGGGTTTGAGAACACTGCGATAATGAGTTACAGTATCAAATTTGCTTCAGCTTATTACGGTCCCTTTCGGGAAGCTGCTGATTCTGCTCCGGGGCAGGGCGACCGCAAAGCATACCAGATGGACTTTAGGAACCCCGCTGAGACCATGCGGGAAGCTGATTTAGATGAACAGGAAGGTGCCGATATTTTGATGGTGAAGCCCGCCCTCGCTTACCTCGATATTATTCATCGCCTAAAGCAAAATACCAACTTGCCGGTTGCGTGTTATAACGTATCTGGCGAATATGCTATGGTAAAAGCCGCGGCGGCAAATGGCTGGATTGATGAGCAGAAAGTGGTTATGGAGAATATGTACGCGTTTAGCCGATCCGGAGCTAGTATTATTATTACCTATCACGCCCGGGAAATTTTAGAAAAGGGATGGATGTAGGCGATTGGGAATTAAGAATTATGAATTAGGAATTAATTCTTTGCATTGTGCCAGTTATTGAACTTTTACTTTTGAATTTTTAGATGTTAGACTCATTAAAAAAAATATTTTCGGGCAACGATGATGACCAGCCGGTTTCTACAACTGGCAAGCCAGACATTTCGCGGGAAAAATCGGCCGAGCTTTTTGAGAAATCTAAGACTTATTTTCCCGGTGGTGTTAATTCGCCGGTTAGGGCGTTCAGATCTGTTTACGGCACGCCGCTTTTTATCCAAAAAGGCGACGGCTGTTTTATATGGGATGCAGACGGAAACCAGTTTATTGATTTTTGCGGATCATGGGGCCCGCTTATCCTGGGCCACAACCATTCAAAGGTGCGGGAAGCCGTAGCAGAAGCCATGCAAAATGGGATGAGTTTTGGCGCCCCCACAGCATTAGAAAATGATTTGGCGGCCCTGATTATTAAAAATAACCGTTATGTAGAAAAGATACGTTTCACCAGCTCGGGTACCGAAGCCGTGATGTCGGCCATCAGGCTGGCCAGGGGCTATACAGGCAGGGATAAAATCGTAAAGTTTGAGGGTTGCTACCACGGCCATACCGATACGTTACTTGTTAAAGCCGGGTCTGGTCTGGTTACTTTTGGCGAAACCTCTTCGGCCGGGATACCGCGAAGTGTTGCCGAAGAAACTATTGTAGTTCCGTTAAACAGCAAGGAAGCAGTTAAGCAAGCCTTCGGGCAGTTTAAAGACCAGATTGCGGCAGTAATTATTGAAGGAGTTCCGGCTAACAATGGCTTGCTGATACAGAATGAGGATTTTGTGGTGTTTTTGCGAGAGATTAGCAGTGCTAACAATACGTTATTAATTTTTGATGAAGTGATAACCGGCTTCCGGTTGGGCTTTGAAGGAGCAGCCAACCATTACAACGTAAAACCGGATATTGTAACTTACGGCAAAATAATTGGAGGTGGTTTACCGGTTGGGATGTACGGCGCTTCGGCGGAGATTATGGCGAAGATTTCGCCTGATGGGCCGGTTTATCAGGCCGGAACACTGTCTGGCAATCCGGTTGCCATGGCCGCCGGTTTGGCGCAGCTAACTGAATTGCTTAGGCCGGGATTCTATAAAGAACTCAATAAAAAGGCGCAGGAGTTTACCGAATCAATACAGCGGTTCGCAACCGCACGCAATTATAAATTCAAAGTGTTTTCAATCGGCTCCATTTTCTGGTTCGCTTTTACGGATAGAGAAGCGATAATCACTTCCGAAGATATTGACCCGGCCGGCATGGAAAAATTTAAGGTGATGCACCGGGAATTATTAAACCGGGGGATTTACCTTGGCCCATCGGGGTACGAGGTAGGATTTATCTCTGCGGCGCATACCAAAACCGATCTCGAGAAGGCCAAAAGGGCTATATTTGAAAGTTTGGATGTGGTGTTTAGGAGGTAGGTATCAGGTATCAGCTATCAGGTGTCAGATTGCAAACGCAGGCGATTTAGAAAACGAATGATCGGAGTTAAATAAACCCGATAGAAGCGGAAAGACAATCGGGCCGAAGGCAGGAGGGATTCCAGCGAATAGCGGGGCTACCATTCATAGTAGCACAAATTTTGCTTTTCAAAAACTTGTTGTAAATAGTTGAAAACTAGGATTATTAACAAAAAGTGTTTTACGCCGAGATCGCAAAGTTTAAATTGCAAAGATCGCAAAGTTAGAACCGCAAAGTGGCAGAACAGCTTTTCGGCCTTTGCGTGTTTTCATCTTCTCTGCTTTGCGTGAAATTCTTATTTTACTTTGCGAGAAACTAAAACCGCATGAAATTTAAACAATGAATGAAAATGATCTTAATAGCCCAAGCATTCTGATAAAATGAGAAAGCCTTTATTGATATTTAATTTCCTGATCATTTATGCCTTTGCGCAATTAGTGTGGTGGGGTATTTTGCTTATTAAAGCCGAACCGCAGCGTATGGGCATGATTTTGGGGGAAGCGGCCGTTTTCTTTATGATATTTATTGTAGGAGCCTATAAACTCCACCGGGCGCTTCATCAGGAACGAAAGTTGCATTCGCAGCAGAAAAACTTTTTGCTCTCCGTTACGCACGAATTGAAATCGCCGCTGGCATCCATTAAACTGTACCTGCAAACAATTTTAAAGCGTGATTTGGATTTGGAAAAACAGCAATATTTTATTAACAATTCATTAAAAGATATTGAGCGGTTGGATGATCTGGTTGAAAACATGCTTTTGGCCACCAAAATTGAAAACAAATCGTATACCTTTCCTAAAGAATCGTTTAATTTTACCGAGCTGATTGAAAAAATTGCCGACCGCCTCCAGGTTTACAGTTGCAGTTCGCAGGTTATTTTAACCAGTTTGGATCGGAACATTTGGATTACCGGCGATAAATTTGCGCTCACCTCTATGGTTACCAATTTGGTGGAAAACGCGGTTAAATATTCGCCACCCTGTGCAGAAGTATGTGTTAAGTTGTTTGCGGCCAATGAGCAGGTTCATTTTTTGGTTGCTGATCAGGGAATCGGAATTCCTGATACAGAAAAACCGCGTATTTTTGAAAAATTTTACCGTGTTGGCAGTGAAGACACCCGCAAAACAAAAGGCACGGGTTTAGGCTTATTCATCGTGAAGCAGGTTTTAGATAAACACCAGGCTCATATCAAAGTAAAAAATAATCATCCTTCGGGAACCGTTTTCGAAGTTATATTCAACACTCATGGCAAGTAGACAACGTATTTTATTGGTGGAAGATGAAGATCATCTTCTGGAAGCGATTAAATTAAATCTGGAGATGGAGGGCTACAAGGTCTCTACCGCAACAGATGGTAAGAAAGCGCTTAAAATATTTAAGGAAGAGCGTTTTAACCTTATTATTTTAGATGTTATGCTGCCGGAAATTGACGGCTTTCAGGTAGCCGAGACCATTCGGCTTGAAAATTCTGAAGTTCCCATTATGTTTCTTACCGCTAAAAATACCAGCGAAGACCGCGTTCAGGGTTTAAAAAAGGGAGCCGATGATTATCTGGTAAAGCCATTTAATTTAGAAGAGCTTATTCTCAGAGTAGGAATTCTGGTTAAACGCAGCCTTAAAGGCGATGACCTGAAAGAACTTAACTCTTATAAAATAGGAGATAAAACAATTTATTTTAATTCTTTCGAACTGAAAAACGACGATGGCAGCATTACCCCGCTTACCAAGAAAGAAACCATGCTGTTGAAACTGCTGGTTGAGCGGCGCAATGAGGCGGTATCGCGGGAGCAAATTTTGGAAACTGTTTGGAATTACGACGTGTATCCATCTACCAGGACCATTGATAACTTTATATTGACTTTTCGCAAATATTTTGAGCCCGATCAGAAAAACCCGACCTATTTCCATTCCATCAGAGGGGTGGGCTACAAGTTCATAGACAACGCTCAGGCATAAATGTTAACAAAAAGGGCCCGGTTTGCGGTAATTATTGTCGCGATTTCCGTTTTGCTTTATACGCTTTATCAGGAAGTTTATGAAGTTTCTGCAATTACAAGCCTGGGCATCTCCCTGCTTATCTGGGGATATTTCCGCGAAGGCACTGTGATAATCGCCGCCAGGCAGTTTCACCTTAAGAATTACCAGCGGGCAGAGGAACTGCTCCTGGAGATTGCCAGTCCGGATAAGTTGAGCCGCCGCCGGCGGGGGTTTTATGAATTTATTTACGGAAACATTGAGTTGCAACGCAATAATTACCATGATGCAGAAAAGCATTTTCAGATAGCCAGTAACTTCCCTTTGCGAAATCAAAATGATAAAGCCATCGTTCTGGTTCACCTCGCCAATATAAACCTCCGCAAAAAAGATCCTTCCCGGGCCCGTGTATACATTGAAAAAGCAAAGGCCTTAAAAATCACCGAGAGGATAAAAAGCATTATTTTAAACATCGAACAGGAAATTAAACTACAACACTCTTGAGCAATTTGGTACAAACAGACAGCTTGTTTATGCAGGCTGCATTTTCTAAACCGAACCCGCGGCCACCCGTTTGGATGATGCGCCAGGCCGGTCGGTTTATGCCCGAATACTGGGAAATAAAGAATAAATACTCGTTTTTAGAAATGTGCAAAACGCCGGAATTGGCGGCAGATGTAACCATGTTGCCGGTTGATCTGCTTGATATTGACGCGGCTATTTTATTTTCAGACATTCTGGTTACCGCCGAAGCGATGGGCGGCGACCTGAGTTTTACCCAGGGTATAGGACCGCGTTTTGCTAACCCGGTTCGCAGTCAGGCTGATGTTGACAATTTGCTGCCGGATGTGGGAGACAAGTTGCAATACGTAGCCGACGCTATAAAAGTAATACAGCAACGTTTAAACGGGCGCATTCCGCTCATCGGCTTTGCCGGATCTCCGTTTACCGTGATGAGTTACCTGGTGGAGGGCGGCTCATCAAAAGATTTTAAACTGACCAAACTGATGCTGCACAACCACCCCGAAATGGCTCATCAGCTATTGGCAAAAATAGCTAAGGTAACCACCGCTTATCTAAATTTGCAGATTGCTGCGGGCGTAAATGCGGTGCAGTTGTTTGATAGTTGGGCACTGGCGCTGAGCTGGGATGATTATAAAGAATTTTCGCATCGCTACATCACCGAAATCATCGCTAACTTAAACCGAAAAGATATTCCGGTTATTTCGTTTTGTAAAGGAAGTTCTGTATTTGCCCCTTTAATGGCCGAAGCCAAACCAGATGTGATTTCGGTGGACTGGAACGCCGATCTGCTCGACGTTAAGAAACGATTACCCCAAAATATAGCCGTTCAGGGAAATTTAGATCCACATATTCTGTATGCCGATAAGAAGGTGATCAAAGAGCGTATTCACCGTTTATTTGAGCGCATGCGTGGCCACAACGGTTTCATATTCAATCTCGGGCACGGCATTATGCCCGATATTCCGTTTGATAATGTGAAGTATGCAGTTGAAGTTATTAAGGAGTTCAGATATTCATCAACCTAAATCTTTAACTTTAATTTATGGAAAAAAGCAAAGC
>JBGTBV010000135.1:0-2526 GCA_041749185.1 Daejeonella sp.
CCTAAAAGTATTTTATACATCATTAACTTAATAAAATTTAGTCATTTGCATTGTAAATTTATTTAAAATTAAATGTTAACTTAGTACACTTTACTAATTTTTTTTTCGCAATACGACTAAATTAATTTGAAGTAAATTTTAAATTAATACTTATTATGAAACGGAGTATAAAGAGTTTGGTCGAATTTACAATGGGCGCCATTGACGGTGAAATAGGAAAAGTAAAGGAATTCTACTTTGATGATAACGCCTGGACTATCCGTTACTTAATTATTGAAACCGGCAGCTGGCTTTTCGGTCGTAAAGTGCTTATTTCCCCTGAAGCGTTGTTAACCCCCAACTGGAAAAAAGAAAGTTTTCCAGTAAATCTCACGCAAGAACAAATAAAGAACAGTCCGGATATTGACACTGAAAAACCAGTTTCCCGCCAGGAGGAAATTAAATTAACTAATCATTATGCCTGGGCAAATTACTGGGGTGGTGGCTTTTATGGAGGAGGCATGTCAATACCGCTGTATCAAGCAGTACGGAAAGAAGAGGATTATACGCCGGTCGAACACCCGGAAGATAACCCGCATCTACGCAGTACCGAACAGATAAAGGGCTATGCCATTCATGCCACGGATGATGAAATTGGAGAAGTCGAAGATTTTATCGTTGACGATAGCTCCTGGAAACTTGCGTTTCTAGTGGTCGATACGGGCCATTGGTTTCCCGGAAAAAAGGTGCTCATCTCACCCGCATGGATAAAGGCCATCAAATGGGAAAATTCAAAGGTCATTGTCAACGTTTCGGTCAACCGTATAAAAAGGAGTCCTGAATATGACCCGACCCAAGCAGTAAATGAAGTATATGAAGTGAACCTGCGTGATTATTATGGGAGATTGACGAATGAATGACCTGACGGCAGTAAGGTAGTTAGGCCTGTAAGCTGGGTTGGATAAGCCTGATTGCCTGTGCAGTGCCAAACTTGGATTCCTATCCGTTTTGCTAAGCCACCCCGACGAATGTATTTTTATCTGTTTATCTAATCAGCATCTATATGAAAAAAAACGTTTTGATTTTGTTTACTGTGCTTATTTTGGCAGTTACAGGAATAGGAATTTATTTCTTTTTTGAAAAAGGCCCGACAGAAAACCTGCATGCAGCGGATAACTTCAAAATGTCTTTCGCAAGCTTACTGGAAACAGGTTCTCATGCAGACAATCCCTTGCAGGTATCTTCGGCCAGTCTACCAGAAAAAGACCCTTCATCGAGCGGATTCGGAGATTTTGTGACTGCCTCCCGTGCGGTAATGCCGGCAGTGGTACACATTAAAACCCTTTACAACACCGCATCAGCGGGTTCCGGCAAATTCTCTCAGGCGCCCGCCGGTAGTAGCGTTCCTGCTATGGGATCAGCTTCAGGGGTAACCCTCAGTGACAACGGGTATATCGCAACCAATAACCATGTCGTGGAAAACGCGTCAGAAATCGAGGTTATTTTCCCGGATAAACGCACGTTTTCCGCCAAGTTAATTGGCCGCGATCCCAATACCGACTTAGCGCTTTTAAAGGTAAATGCTGAGGGGCTTCCCACAGTTAAACTAGGCAATTCCGATGAGGTGCAGGTTGGTGAATGGGTATTAGCGGTGGGGTATCCTTTCTCACTCAATACCACGGTTACTGCCGGTATTGTAAGTGCCAAAGCCAGGAGCATTGGAATAATTAACCAGCCGGGTCAAAACAACCCAGGGGGAAATGCGAAGCTAACCGGTAGTACCGCCATTGAATCCTTTATTCAAACCGATGCGGCCATTAATCCCGGCAATAGTGGTGGAGCCCTGGTTAATACCAGTGGAGAACTGATCGGTATTAATACGGCTATTGCTTCTCAAACTGGCAGCTACGCCGGATACGCTTTTGCCATACCCGTCAATCTCGCCAAAAAAATTCTGGATGATTTACAAAAATATGGTTCGGTAAAACGGGGCGTACTGGGTATTTCATTTCCTTCACCATCCGCCGAAGATCAATATTTCATCCAACAGGGACTCAACCCCGCCTCAGTAAAAGGGATTTACATCACCGGGGTGCTGAGTGAAAGTGCAGCCGCCGCAGCGGGGCTAAAAGAAGGAGACATCATTCAAAGCCTGGATGGCTTGCCCTTGTCCTCCTCGTCCGAGTTTTCGGAAAGGATTGCCAGGCACCGGCCTGGCGATGTAATCCAGCTAGGTTATTTGCGTAACAGTAATACCGCCACTGTTTCAGTTACTTTAAAAGGGGAAGAACCAACCAGGAATGTCGCCAAAAGTAGGGAGTCTCTTGAAAAAATTTATGATAGAATTGGAGCTAGCTTTTCCCCCCGTACCGGTGCACGGAAGCAACAATTCAATCTTCATTCAGGGGTGGTGGTAACGGATGTTCGCAAGGGCGGTTTTTTTGACCAGCTCGGTATTCCCAGGAACACGATTATTGCCTTTATCAATGGTCAACCAATCGATAATACCAAAGATATTGATTTGGCCTTTTTGTCTGCACAACGAGG
>JBGTBV010000136.1:0-9946 GCA_041749185.1 Daejeonella sp.
AAGCCAGAGATTGCAGGGTGATTAATGAGCACGCAAAAAAGAAACAAAATTTGAGGAAACGATTGCCTCCCCGAAAATTACGGGTAAAGTTTTTAAGCATAAGAAGATGATTTCGGTTATTTAGCTGGTTCGGTTTCTTAAATTTTATACTAACAATACAGAATGGTACTGTCTGCGGTTGCTTTTAGACAGTATAATTTAAGCGGACTTCGCGAAATCATACATAGGTAAATGTTCTGTGAATTTACATATTCAATTAATTCAATCATAATTTTCACTCATAAATTGTTGCTACTTCCGGTTATGCAAACCACGTACCAACCCCGATATTTGCCGATGCAACAAAACCCCCTTTCATTACGCACTATTTCAAAAAGCTTTGGGTTATTCTCTTCAAGACCTTGCGGACCGAACTCAGGGCTCAAAAAATAGCACTTCGTAAAAATTAGCTCTTAATTGCAGGGGATGGGCGACTATTAATTATGAAGTTTTGAGATGGGAAATAAGCGTCAGGCTGGGAAATTTTCTCCCCCATCTGATAAATATCAGCGCCAGGATTAAAAATATTTGAAGGTACCCGCGAATTTTATTTTGATTGCTGAAGCTGAATTAGTGAACTTTTAGACGGAACTTTTTTTTTAGAAGCGGACGAGAGACCCGATGCACTTGAACTGATTTTTTTTTCTACTTTAGATTTTTTTGACAGGCTGTTGCCCGATAGAAATTTTTCGGTAGCCTCCGTGTCATTGCCAATTGTATCAGTATCAAATATAATCCGTTAAAAAAAACTTCCACCACCCATATTCAGCCAATGAACACACACCAAGAATTGCAAGTGAACGGGTCTGCTACCAACGCCGGGCAAGAAGAATCTCTGGACCTGAAAGAATTGCTTAAAGTTTTATCGCAGGTTAAAAATGGCAAACTAAGTGCCCGGATGCCGGTAACGCAGGCTGGCCTATGCGGCAGGATCTGCGAAGTATTAAATGATATTATTGACATGAACGAACGGGTGGTTTCTGAAATTTCATCCGCAGAAAAAATAATAGGAAAAGGGGGAAACCTTGCCAAACGGATTGATCTGCCCGACGCCCGCGGAGAATGGGCCGTAGGCGTAAAATCATTAAATAACCTCATTACCGACCTCACCCACCCTACCCTTGAAATTGCCGGGATGATTAACTCCGTGGCCAACGGAAATCTGTCAAAAGAAATTTCCCTCGAAATAAATGGCCAGCCCTTAAAAGGCGAGTTTATGCGCATAGCCAAAGAATCAAACCAGATGCTTTCTAAACTTCGCCTTTTTTCTGCAGAAGTAACCAGAGTAGCCCGTCAGGTTGGTTCGGAAGGACAATTAGGAGAGCAGGCAAAAATTAAGGGTGTTGCAGGCGTTTGGGCCGAGTTAACCGATTCTGTAAACCAGATGGCAGGTAACTTAACAGCCCAGGTGCGAAATGTGGCTGCAGTAACAACAGCGGTAGCAAAAGGAGACCTTTCCCGGAAGATTACGGTAGAGGCCAAAGGAGAAATTCTGGAACTGAAAAACACCATCAACACTATGGTGGATCAACTGAACTCTTTTTCCAGCGAGGTTACCCGTGTGGCTTTGGAGGTTGGAACCGAAGGTAAACTGGGAGGACAGGCGAAAGTGCCGGGCGTAGCCGGAACCTGGAAAGATTTAACCGATTCTGTAAACCGGATGGCGGGTAACCTAACTTCCCAGGTACGGAACATAGCGGGCGTGACCACCGCGGTTGCCAACGGTGACCTTTCCAAAAAGATTACTGTGGATGTGAAGGGAGAAATGCTGGAATTGAAAAAAACCATCAATACGATGGTGGATCAGTTAAACTCCTTCGCATCCGAGGTAACGCGTGTAGCTTTGGAAGTGGGTACGGAAGGTAAACTGGGAGGCCAGGCGAAGGTAAAAGGTGTCGGCGGGGTTTGGAAAGACCTGACCGATTCGGTAAACCAGATGGGTAGTAACCTGACCGATCAGGTACGAAACATTGCCGACGTTACAACGGCTGTGGCAAAAGGAGATCTTTCCCGGAAGATTACCGCTGAAGCGAAAGGAGAAATTCTGGAGTTAAAAAACACCATCAATACCATGGTGGATCAATTGAACTCATTTTCTTCTGAGGTAACACGTGTGGCATTAGAAGTAGGGTCCGATGGGCAGTTGGGAGGACAGGCCAACGTTCCGGGAGTTGGCGGCACGTGGAAAAATCTCACAGATTCGGTAAACCAAATGGCGGGAAATTTAACCGGTCAGGTTCGAAATATAGCCGAGGTAACCACCGCGGTAGCGAAAGGGGATTTATCCAAGAAGATCACAGTTGACGTGAGGGGTGAAATGCTTGAGCTGAAAAATACCATCAACACCATGGTGGATCAGTTAAACTCGTTTGGGTCTGAAGTTACCCGCGTAGCCCGTGAAGTAGGTTCGGAAGGACAGCTTGGTGGCCAGGCAAACGTGCCGGGTGTGGGCGGAACCTGGAAAGATTTAACAGACTCGGTAAATAAAATGGCCGACAACTTAACATCGCAGGTTCGGAACATTGCCGAGGTAACCACAGCGGTGGCAAAGGGCGATTTATCCAGAAAGATTACGGTAAATGCCAAGGGTGAATTGTTGGAGCTGAAAGATACAATCAATACGATGGTGGACCAGCTCCGCGGTTTTGCTTCTGAAGTAACCCGTGTGGCCCGGGAAGTAGGTTCTGAAGGACAGCTTGGTGGTCAGGCAAACGTACCGGGAGTAGACGGAACCTGGAAAGATTTAACGGATAGTGTAAATAAAATGGCCGGTAATTTAACGGCCCAATTGAGAAATATTGCAGACGTTTCCATCGCGGTAGCTAACGGCGATTTATCCAAGAAAATTACGGTAGATGTTCGCGGCGAAATTTTACAGTTAAAGGAAACCATTAACACCATGGTAGACCAGCTTCGCGGATTTGCTTCGGAGGTAACCCGTGTGGCCAGGGAGGTAGGTACCGATGGTAACCTGGGCGGACAGGCGTTTGTACCAGGAGTGGCCGGAACCTGGAAAGATTTAACCGACTCGGTAAATCAGATGTCAAGTAACCTTACTTCGCAGGTGCGAAACATTGCCGAGGTAACGAAGGCGGTTGCCAGCGGCGATCTTTCTAAAACGGTGGTTATTGATGTGAAAGGTGAGATGATGGATTTGAAAAATACCATCAATACCATGGTTGATCAGCTAAACTCTTTCGCATCAGAAGTAACCCGCGTTGCCCGCGAAGTAGGAACAGAAGGCAAGTTGGGCGGACAGGCGCAGGTTAAAGGTGTGGGCGGCACCTGGAAAGATTTAACCGATTCGGTAAATCAAATGGCTTCTAACCTAACCGGCCAGATACGCGGTATATCAAAAGTAGCCACGGGCATTGCCAAGGGGAATTTAAAGCAACGCCTTTCTATCAATGCCTTGGGTGAAGTTGCGCAGCTAACGGATACCATTAATGAGATGATTGATACCCTGGCCGTATTTGCCGATCAGGTAACCACGGTTGCCCGTGAGGTGGGCGTACAGGGGCGGCTCGGCGGACAAGCAAGCGTACCGGGAGCATCAGGCACCTGGAAAGATTTAACAGAAAACGTGAATCAATTAGCCCAAAACCTAACTACCCAGGTGCGATCTATTTCTGAGGTAGCATCGGCGGTAACCAAGGGCGATTTAACACGGACTATTGGTGTAGATGCCAAAGGAGAATTGGAGGCGTTAAAAGATACCATCAACCAAATGATTGCCAACCTGAAGGGCACTACACTTAGAAACCACGAACAGGATTGGCTAAAATCCAACCTCGCTAAGTTTACACAGATGCTGCAGGGCCAGCGTGACCGGAATGCAGTGGCCAACAAAATCTTGTCGGAGCTTTCTGAGTTGGTGAATGCCAAATATGGCGCATTTTACATTCTGGAGCATCCCGAAGAGCTTAGCGGAATGCCCAAGTTAAAATTGTTTGCCGGTTACGCTCCGAATAACAAGCGTACTATCAACATGGAGTTCTCACTTAACGAGGGGCTTGTAGGGCAATGCGCCCTCGACAAAGAACGAATATTGATTACCAATGTTCCGGGCGATTATTTGCAGATAAAATCCGGGGTGGGCAGCGCTCCGCCTTCATCGCTTGTAATTCTTCCGGTGCTTTTTGAGAACAATATCAAAGCCGTAATTGAACTGGCCTCGTTTGATAACTTTAGTCCAACGCACCTCGACTTTTTAGATCAGCTTACCGAAAGCATCGGTATCGTGCTAAACAACATTGAAACCAACACCCGTACAGAAGAACTTTTAACACAATCGCAATCGCTGGCAGGCGAGTTAAGCTCTCAGCAGGAAGAGTTACGCAGGGCGAATGATGAACTGAATGATAAAGCGCAGCTCTTAGAAAAGCAGAAAGAAGAAGTAGAACAGATTAACAAGGAAGTAGAAGAGGCACGGCGTTCTATTGAAGAAAAAGCAGAACAACTGGCGCTTACATCTAAATACAAATCGGAGTTTCTGGCCAACATGTCTCACGAGTTGCGCACACCGTTAAACAGCTTGCTGATTTTAGCGCAACAACTGTTTGAAAATCACGATGGCAACCTCAGCGATAAGCAAATAAAATACGCCCGCACCATACATTCCTGCGGTGATGATCTGATCCAGTTGATTAATGACATTCTGGATCTTTCCAAAATTGAGTCGGGCGTTATCTCGGCAGACATTATGCCGGTTGGCTTCCGCGAGATTGCCTCCTTTGTTGAATCTACTTTCAAGCCCATTTCGGAAGCTAAAAATCTCACTTTTAAAATAGAAGTGAGCGAAGATTTGCCCGAAACCATGGAAACCGATATTCAACGGTTAAACCAGATATTGAAAAACCTGCTTTCAAACGCTTTCAAGTTTACAGAGAAAGGCGAAGTGAATTTGCGCATTTATCGCCACAAGGCTGCCCAGCCCGTTCTTTCGGGTGCAAACTCGGTTATCGTTTTTGAAATAGAAGACTCGGGTATCGGCATTTCAGGCAATACCCAGTCGCTTATTTTTGAAGCATTCCAGCAGGCAGAGGGTTCAACAAGCAGAAAATATGGAGGCACCGGCTTGGGGCTTTCAATCAGTAAGGGCTTTGCCGAACTTCTTAAAGGCACCATTACAGTAAAAAGTGAGCTTGGGAAGGGAAGTGTTTTCAGTTTGTATTTGCCGCTGATGTATAAAGAAGGCACTAAACTGATCGGCGAAAATCCTCTTCGAATTATGCCCGTTGCATCAGCCATAAAGACCATACAGCCTGAAGCCGAGGACCAGATTGATGATGACCGCTACAATATCACTCCGGACGATCGGGTAATATTAGTGGTAGAAGACGACCTTCGGTTTACTAAAATTATGATTGATAAAGCCCATGACCTGGGACTGAAAGCGGTGGTAGCTTTAACGTATCTGGAGATTTTTGAAAGCATACAAAATTTCAGTCCGATAGCGATTACCCTCGATGTTAATTTACCGGAGTCTAACGGTTGGAAGGCCTTGAAATTTATAAAACACACGCCCGAGTTGCAGCATATTCCGGTTTACCTTATTTCTGGAGAAGATAACCGGGCGCTGGCATTGAAGCACGGAGCAAAAAGTTTCCATTTGAAACCCTTGTCAAATCGCTCGCTGGATGAACTCATGGCCGGAATTCTGGAGTTCGACAAGAAAATTACCAGGCATGTGCTGTTAATAGAAGGGGATAAAAAAGAAAGGGAACATCTGGTTAATATTTTAGGTGGCACAGCAATAAATGTGACGGCTGTAAGCTCGATAGAAAAAGGTCTTGCCAAAATTAAAAACACCACTGATTTTGATTGTCTGGTCTTTGATTATTATGCCGAAGGTTCCGCTGATTTGATCAGGTACCTCAACCAGCAAAAGCAAGCCGATCTTCCCATGCTGATCTACTCATCGGCAGATATTCCAAAAAACGAACTCATCAGCTTGAAACGGTTAAATTTTAAGTCCATCCTGAAAACCGACAACTCGTTCTGCAAGCTTTTGGAGGAGTTAATTGGAGCACTGCATGTGAACGTTCAAAACGTTTCTAACGAATGCAAAGACGCGATTTATAGTGATAAAAATCCAAACGGAATATTAGACGGTAAAAATGTATTGGTTGTAGATGATGATGTACGAAACTTATTCGCACTTACCGCGGCTTTTGAACGTTCAAACCTGAACGTGCTGACTGCCGAAAGCGGACGCGAAGCTCTGGAAGTTTTGAATAATAATTCGGATATAGACATTGTGTTGATGGATATTATGATGCCCGAAATGGACGGCTATGAAACCATTAAATACATCCGCAAAGAACAAAGAAACCAGGCATTGCCCATTATTGCCGTTACGGCCAAGGCCATGATCGGCGACCGCCAAAAATGCATCGCCTCGGGTGCCTCAGATTACATCACCAAGCCTGTAAAAACAGATCAATTGCTATCGTTGATGAAAGTTTGGCTGTTTAACTAAGAATGAATAATAGCAACAATGAGGTGGGCTTATAGAGCAAGGGCCGCTGAAATTTAGAAATCAAACAAAGTAGAAATTGAGTATAAACCAAATAAAAATACTGCTTGTTGACGATCGGGAGGATAACCTTCTTTCAATGGAATTGTTGCTTGAGAAAGACGGCTATCGGTTTGCAAAGGCTACATCGGGTAAAGATGCCCTAAAAATTCTTTTAAAAGAACAAGACTTCTCGCTCATTCTGCTGGACGTAAAAATGCCTATAATGGACGGCTATGAAACGGCAGAAATAATTTACGGCCGTGAAAAGCTGCGCAATATTCCCATCATATTTATTACCGGTCAGGATTACGAGGACGCTTCAATTTTTAAGGGCTATCAAAAAGGCGCTGTAGATTATATCCGCAAGCCGGTTAACCCGCAGATTTTACGTTCAAAGGTCGCGGTATTTTCAGAACTCTTTAAAAAGAACCAACTTTTAAAATTGCAGGAAGAAAAATTGCTGCGGGTAAATGAAGAATTAACTTTGCTCAATCAAGATTTAGAGTTTCGGGTATCAGAAAGAACACAGCAGTTAGAACTTGCAAATGCCGAGTTGAAAGAACTGAATATCTCCAAAGATAAATTCCTCTCGGTTATTTCGCATGACCTGCGAAACCCCCTGACTGCGCTGATCATCTCTTCAAAAAAGTTGAACGACTCCTCGCAAGAGCATTCGGCTAAAGGTATCAGCACGTTATCAAACATTATTTTCAGCACTTCTAGCAGGATATTAAACCAACTGAACGAATTGGTGGACTGGGCAAAAAAACAGCAAGATAAAGTGAGTTTTAATCCCGAACCTGTCGAATTGTACAAAGGTCTGGATGAAGCATTGGAACTGTTAAAGGGCAATGCCGCCGAGAAAAAAATTGAATTGCAAAACCGGGTGCCCAAAAATATCTGCGTAAAGGCCGATTCATTGATGCTGCGGTCTATTTTGCAAAATTTGATCACTAACGCAATTAAATATACATCAAAAGGCGGCCGTGTAGAGGTAATTGCCGAGCCGATTGATGGTATGATTGAAATTTGCGTGATTGACTCGGGGGTGGGCATGACCGACGAGGTGCTTAAGAAACTTTTTGAAAATTCTATTTCAGATTCCACCTCCGGTACCGATAACGAAATTGGCAGTGGCCTTGGCTTGCTGCTGGTAAAAGATTTTGTGGGTCAGCATGGCGGCAGGCTTGTAGTGGAAAGCAGCCTCGGTCACGGCAGCAAATTTAGATTTACCATACCTGCACACCTGCCGCTAAATTGAGGGTTCGGAATGATTTTTTTTAATATTTAATTTGTGCAATGACTTTATCTGCCCGCATTTTTATTGGTTTTGCCATCGTGATCGGTCTCTCGCTGTTAAACAGTTATTCCAATTATATCCTTTCGCAGAAAGTAAATAAAAACTCGTCCTTCCTTGCCAATTCAGAAACCATCATCCGCAATTCAAGCAAACTGAACGAAAACATCATCACCATGCAGAGTGCGCACCGGGGCTATCTGCTTACAAATGATACTACTTTTTTACAACCTTTCTACCGCGGTTTGGAGAGTGTCCCAAAGCTGTTTAAAGACCAAAATGTTCTTATAAAAGGTTCTGAATCACAGAAAGTAAAGTTAGATTCAATTTATAGGCTTCACGGTCAGTGGACTGCGTATGCGCTTGCGCTGATTAATGCAAAACAGAACAGTTCTACCAACCCGCTTGCATACGAGGATTTGTTTGAAACCCAGTTTAAATCGCAGTTTGGAAAAAAAATTAATGATGCCATTGGCGTAAAGTTCCAGGAATTTGATCGTTACGAATACAAAATACGTGGTTGGCGGCGTGAAATTTTACATGCATCAATTGTTCAAACCCAGTATTATTCCGGCGGGTTTATACTCCTTACCATTTTTATCGGGCTGATCAGCACGTTCTACATCATCCGTATTATTTCCCGCAGAATTAAATCAATGGTGCAATTGGCGGATAGCATTTCCAAGGGCAATTTTGAGCGGGTGGAAGACAATAAAAATGATGAACTGACCAGTTTATCGCAATCATTAAACCTGATGTCGGGCACGCTGAAAAAAAATATAAGCGAACTGGAAAAACGAAATAAAGAACTTGATCAGTTCGCATATGTTGTGTCGCATGATTTGAAAGCGCCGATACGCGGTATTTATAACGCCGTTCAATGGATACAGGAAGATCTGGGCAACGAGCTATCAGATCAGATGAAAAAATACCTTAACATTATTCCGGGCCGCATCAAGCGTATGGACGAACTGATTGATGCGTTGCTTCATTACGCCCGCATAAGCCGCAGCCAGACCTCTAAAGAATTTGTTGATACCAACCTGCTCACCCGCGAAATAGTTGAATCCATTGTGCCGCCTGATTTTCAGGTGAAAATTGAGCAGCTTCCATCGTTCAACACCGAAAAAATTCGTCTCGAACAGGTGCTGAGTAATCTGATCAGCAATTCTGTAAAGTATGCGGCAGAAGAAAATAAAACCATTGAAATTAGCTCTGTTGAACTGGATGAATTTTACGAATTCAGCGTTAAAGATAACGGCATTGGCATAGACCCAAAATACCACGACAAGATTTTCGTAATATTTCAAACACTTCGCGAAAAGCATGCGAAAGAAAGCACCGGAATTGGGCTTGCAATTGTGAATAAGATTATAGAAGATCAGCACTGCAGCATACAAGTAGATTCTAAACTGGGGGCGGGTACTACTTTTGCCTTCACCTGGCCCAAAAATTAATAATGATGGATAAAAAAATAATATTGCTGGTGGAAGATGACCAGTTGGATGTAATCAGCGTTGAGCGCTCATTGAACAAACTCGATCAGGAATTTGGACTGTTTACAGCTTACAACGGCATAGAAGCTTTAGAGATTTTAAAAGAAAACCCGCAGAATTTACCCGATGTAATTCTGCTGGATCTGAACATGCCGAAGATGAACGGTATCGAATTTTTGAAAGTAATACGGAGTACCGAAGAGTATAAAAATATCAAGGTTTTTATCATGACCACTTCTGGCGAGGAAGCAGATAGAAGAATAGCAGAAGATTTAGGAATTAATGGTTACCTGATCAAACCGCTTAACTTTACCAATAACGATAAGCGTACCGATTCGCTCGATGCTTTTTTCCAGTTCCACCTTCGCAAAATATTTGCACACTAACCTTTTCAGCAATCAGGTGTCGCCATACGCGATTGTTAAGGTATTCTAAACCATTAATTAAAAAATATGTTAACGTTGAATTGTACACTAAATTAAACTTAACGATATGATAACGAAAATTTTTAGACATGCAGTAGCAGCCGGCGCCGTTGTTTTAACCATTGCAGCCTGCAGTAACGGCAGGAATATGGCCGAAAGCCAGGATTCG
>JBGTBV010000137.1:0-2273 GCA_041749185.1 Daejeonella sp.
CAGGGGTCCTTGTTAAAATTTAAGCTTATAAACGGCAAACCAGAGGAGAGCTCGAAAACACAGGATTCCTTCCTTGTTGGATTGGTGAATGTAAGAAGAAGACTGGAATTGTTGTATCCTAATGCTCATGAACTTCGTTTCATTGAAGACCCGGATACATTTGTAGTGGCCCTGCTCATCCACCTGGACAAAATAAAACTTCCGGATCCATCATGAATAAATTTCGTTGCCTGCTTGTTGATGATGAACCCCCCGCGTTGGAAATCCTGAGAACTTATATCTCCGGAATGCCATCGCTTGAAATCGCCGGTGAGTGCAATCATGCCTTAGCTGCCTTTGAATTTTTACAAGAACGTTCCGTCGACCTTATTTTTTTAGATATTCAGATGCCCAGGCTGCTGGGTACAGAATTACTGAAGACATTATCCAATCCGCCAAAAGTAATTTTCACCACCGCTTTTCGCGACTATGCCGTTGAAGGGTTTGAATTGGGGGCTGTAGATTACCTGCTTAAACCCTACTCCTTCGATCGCTTCTTGCGAGCCGTTCACAAAGTGCTAAATCTGGAGCACCGGAATCAACCCGTTGTCAAAGAGTCCTTAATTACGCAAACCGACCGCTTCCTTTATGTCAGAGCTGACCGAAAAATGGTAAAAGTAATGGTTGATGATATCCTTTACGTTGAAAGCCTGAAAGATTATGTCCGTATCATTCTGAGAGATCAGCAGATCATTACTAAACAGACCATCAGCGCGCTGGAAGAAATGCTTCCCCAAGATGAATTTATGCGTATACACCGGTCTTTAATTGTGGCTCGCAAGAAAATTGATTCATACAATCAACATGCTGTATTTCTAAAAAAGACAGAAATACCAGTTGGACCTCTGTATAAACAGGAGACTATGAAAAGACTTGGGCATACATCACATGCTGGCTCCAGACATTAGTTCTCCATAACGAGTTCTTTAAGGCACTTGATCCAAATCGGATGATCATTGAGACTTTCTACCAACTGCACCTTCTCTCCGCCATGCTCGTTAAAAATTTCCTGGTACTCATCTCCAATTTCAATTATGGTTTCCAGGCAATCTGCAGTGAAGGCCGGTGAAAAAACCAGGATCTTTTTCATTCCCTTGCGCGCACATTCTTCAACTACCTTATCCGAAAAAGGTTCAAGCCATTTCTTATCCAGCCTCGATTGGAAACAAACTGTATATTTTTCTTTTGCGATATGCAGTTTCTCCGCTAATATTCTAGTCGTTGCGTAACAAGTTGCTTTGTAGCAGTATTTGTTTTCATCCGTGATCTCATTTTCACAATCGTGGTCAGAACACAATCCCTCCGAATAAACCTTGTCAACCTGCCGCTCAGGTAGTCCATGATATGAGAATAGGATGTGATCATACGCATTCAGATCATACTGCTTACTTCGTTCGATCAAGGCATCAATAAAAGTGGGATGGTCGTAATACTGACTGATGAGACGAATTTCCGGGATCACCCACCAGGTTCGGAACACCCTCATAATTTCATCATGCGCAGATCCCGTTGACGCAGAAGCATACTGGGGGAACATCGGGACAACAACAATTTTGGAATAGTTTTTCTTTCGCATCGCTTCCATTACATCCGGAATAGAAGGGTTTTTATATCGCATCGCGAGGTGTACTTCGTGATCATTTCCTAATGACTGCTGCAAAAGGTCTTTCACAATTTTGCTATAGTACAATAAGGGTGATCCATTTGCTGTCCAGAGTTTTTTATATATCGCTGCAGACTTTGGTGCGCGAAACGGGACGATAATAAGGTTAACCAGAATTTTTCTTGCCAGCCACGGAATATCGATGACGCGAGGGTCGTTAAGAAACTGAGATAAGTACGAACGAACATCTTTTACTGATGGACTGTCAGGGGTTCCAAGATTAACCAGTAAAACTCCGGTTTTATTATTCATAGTTGTGAATTCGGCTGTGAAATTAAAACATTAACAGATCTTCCAGAAAGAAGTTGGGTAAACTTGAAGTTTTCGCGCTGAACAATGATCAATTGAGACTAGCGCGGACGCTCAGATTAATTAAGAATGGGTGCCCGTTTGAAGGCTCTGGTTTCATCAAAAAGCTTCCGGTACGTGGCGTGTCTTTTATTAACCGTTCCACCAACCTGCTCGACAATATTTATCATTTTAGGATTAAAATCTCCAATCCAGTTCATTTCATACTCATCATATCGCTTATATTCATCCTGCAAGACCTTGCGTGACTCCATTACCATAG
>JBGTBV010000138.1:0-9604 GCA_041749185.1 Daejeonella sp.
TTTATAATTACGCTCGCTAAAAATCTTATCATGTTAAGTTTTAAAACTTTCGCAACATCAATTTTTTTAATGGTACTGGTTCAAACGGAAATGCAGGCCCAGGGCACACGCCTTTTACGGCAACCGGCTATCAGCGCAAGCTTCATCGCGTTTGAATATGGCGGTGATATCTGGACCGCCGACAAGAACGGTGGTCGTGCCCGGCGCATTACCAGCACCGCTGCCGCAGAAGGGAACCCGCATTTTTCGCCGGACGGAAAAACGATTGCCTTTCATTCCAACCGCTCGGGAATACCCGCCGTTTATACGGTTCCCGCAGAAGGCGGAGCCCCAACCCGCCTGAGCTGGTATCCTTCGCCATCGGTTCCGCGTGGCTGGTCGCCGGATGGGAAACACGTGCTGTACGCTTCTGGCAGGGAATCAGCCCCAACGCAGTTTAACCGTTTGTGGACAGTTCCGGCAAACGGCGGCCCCGCAACCTTAACCCCTGCGCCATGGGCGTTTGAGGGAACCTATTCTCCCGACGGAAACAAGATGGGTATTGATCGCGTGAGCCGATGGGACAGCGAATGGCGGCATTACCGCGGCGGACAAAATACAGCGCTACAGGTATTAGATTTGAAAACGTTGACAGAACAATCCATCCCGAATGAAGGAAGTATGGATATTCACCCGATATGGCAGAACGATGAAATATTTTTCCTGTCTGATCGGGATTTTATCATGAACGTATGGGCCTACAATACCGCTACGTCAGCAATCCGGCAGGTAACTAAATTAACAACCGGCGACATTAAATGGCTGGAAGGAAACGGAAAGGAACTGGTGTACGAACATAACGGCTATTTACACCTGCTTGATCCGGCATCCGGAGCCAGCAAACAACTGGAAATTAACGTCATCGGTGATTTTCCCTGGGCCGAAACCCGGTCTGAAAACGTAACCTCCGACATTACCACCGCTTCGCTTTCGCCTACAGGCAAACGAATATTGTTAGAGGCCAGGGGCGAAATATTTACGGTGCCGGTAGAAAATGGGGATGCCAGGAACCTTACTCAAAGTTCCGGGGCGGCAGACCGCCGGCCAATCTGGTCGCCTGACGGAAAACAAATCGCATGGTTTTCTGATAAAGAAGATCAAACGTATGCCTTGTATATCCGGGATCAGGAAGGGTTAAAGCCTGCCAGAAAAATTTCCATCGGCGAAAGCAAATTAGCCTGGGAACCGGTCTGGTCGCCGGACGGGAAGTATATCGCTTTCGCGGATAATGCGGTACGTTTAAAAGTGATGGAAATTGCAAGCGGTAACATGAGTGTTGTTGATACCGGCGGAACGAATCTGGACCGCGGCAATATGGGTTTAACCTGGTCGCCAGACAGCAAATGGCTGGCTTACAGCAAATCTGCGCCCAACAATTTCAGAACCATTATGGTCTGGTCTGCGGAAAATAAGAAGATCAGGAGTATTAGTGATCCGCTTGCCGATGCGATTTCTCCGGCCTGGGATTTGAACGGGAAGTATCTTTACTTTTTGGCCAGTACCAACGTGGCTTTAGGATCCGGCTGGGCAAATACCAGTTCGCAAAACGCCCAGCCTACTTTCGCGGCCTACCTAACCATATTACGCAATGACGATCCCAATCCTTTTCCGCTAAAAACAGACGAAGAGCCGGATTCCGCAAAGGAGACCCCGGCAAAAGACAGCAAACCTGCAAAAGACAAAAAAGATTCAAAAACACCGCCAACGCCTTCAAATCCCGTAAGGATAGACTGGGAACAAATGGACAGACGCATTATTTCCATTCCTATTGCCGCCGGAAATTACGATGGGATGATAGCCGGTCCGAAGGGAAGCGTGATGATTATCTCCGGTCCATCCATCAGTAAATACACCGTGGAAGATAAGAAACTGGAGGAAATGGTGAAGGGAGGTTCGCAGTTTGCCGTATCTGTCAACGGCGAAAAATTGCTGTTTAAATCAGGGCCCAACTGGAGGGTAGTGTCAACCGCTAAGCCCGCCGCCCCGGCCGACGGAATTGTTAACGTCACTTTACGGATGGAATTGAACCGTACCGAAGAATGGAAACAAATATTTAATGAGGCATTACGCTATCAGCAGGATTATCTCTACGACCGCAACATGCATGGCCGCAACTGGAAGGAGGTTGTTGATTTCTATTCGCCCATGGCCCCGTATATCAAACACCGGGCAGATCTCACTTACCTTCTTGATCAGATTGGTGGCGAAGCGTCTGTAGGGCATAGTTTTGTTTTCGGTGGCGATTTCCCGGCGCTGGATACCTCCCGGGTTGGGGTGCTGGGCGCTGATTTGATTCAGGATGCAGGCAAATGGAAAATCAAACGAATTTTTACTTCCGAAAGCTGGAACCCCGGCCTGATTGCCCCACTGGCGCAGCCTAACCTGAAAGTGAAGGAAGGCGATTATATATTGGCTGTTAATGGTAAACCTTTAACCGCCAACGATGATCCTTATCAATTACTCAACGGAACAGCAAAATTGCAAACCAGCTTATTGATCAATAGCAAACCTACAACCGAGGGCGCCTGGACGATTATTGTACAGCCTACTGAAAATGAAAACAGCCTACGACAAATGGCCTGGGTAGAAGATAACCGGCGCAAGGTGGATGAATTATCGAAAGGCAAACTGGCCTATGTTTGGGTTCCGAACACCGGTGGTTCGGGTTTCAATTCTTTTAACCGCTATTACTTTGCGCAGCAGGATAAGCAAGGCGCTGTAATAGACGAACGGTTTAACGGTGGTGGTTTACTGGATGATTATATGGTGGATTTGATGGTGAGGCGCCTGCGGGCCGCCATCACCAACGAAGTGCCTGATGGGAAAGCGATGCGTTTGCCTGCCGGAATTTTAGGGCCAAAAGTATTGCTGATTAACGAGCTTGCCGGATCTGGTGGTGATTTTTTCCCCTGGATTTTCAGGCAGCAAAAAGTAGGCCCGCTGATCGGTACCCGCACCTGGGGAGGCCTGGTCAAATCATCGGTACACTATGGTTTTATAGATGGCGGTGCCATGACCGCTCCGGATAACGGCATATTTGATCCTTTTCAAAATAAATGGGTTGGCGAAAATATGGGCATCGCCCCGGATATTGAACAAAAGATCACTGCTGAAGCTGTAGCCAAAGGCCGGGATTTGCAATTAGAAAAGGGCGTAGAGGAAGCCTTAAAACTTCTGCAGAAAGAGCCCTGGCCGGCTGTTGAAAAACCCAACTACTCGACTCCCGGAAAGAAGCAATAGCCAGAAATTATTTAAATATCCATACCAAAAAAGCAGCAATAATCCGATTGCTGCTCTTTTGTTTATCAGGCTCGATAAAAAATGCCGGTTTACTTCTTCAAAGTTTCCAGCAATTGTTTAGCGGCTTCCGCAGATGAGGCCGGATTCTGGCCCGTGATCAGCAAACCATCCTGCACTACGTACGACGCCCAATCTTCTTTTTTAGAATACTGGCCACCCTTATTTTTCAATTCATCTTCCAGCAAAAACGGAACAATATCGGTTAGCTGCACCGCTTCTTCCTCGGTGTTGGTAAAACCGGTTACATTCTTGCCGTTTACAAGAGCGTCGCCGTTCTCATCTTTCACATTCAGTAACACAGAAGGCGCATGACATACCGAAACCACAGGCTTTTTAGAAGCCCAGAAGTTTTCTATCAGTTTAATGGAGTGGGCATCGTTAGTCAAATCCCACAACGGGCCGTGACCGCCAGGATAGAACACCGCATCAAAATCATCCGCTTTTATCTCTGATAGAACCCGAGTGTTTGCTAATAACTGCTGCAGGTCCTCATCTTTATCAAAACGCTTGGTTGCTTCTGTTTGATTTTCTGGCTTTGCACTTGTCGGGTCAATGGGTGGTTGCCCGCCTTTTGGCGAAGCGATTGTAATTTCTGCACCTGCATCTTTCAGTACATAATAAGGGGCCGCAAACTCTTCTACCCAGAAGCCCGTTTTACGGCCGGTATTTCCTAATTCACTGTGTGAGGTTAAAACGATTAATACTTTCATGTTGATATTTTTTAGGTTTAAACAAGAGCTTATGAATTTAGTTCGCATTACTGCCCCATTTTTAAAAGCGGATGGCCTCAGTCGAAACTAAAGCGCTTGCCTGCCGGAAGGCAGGGATAGCGGGATTGCCATTAATCGGAGACCAAGGGCCTGCTTTTCTAAAAAATATCCGGCGGTTTAATTTGAAAAGCACGGTTCAGCCTCTCTTTGGTTACTTCAGTCCCGCTTTCCGTTGCAAGTCTCCCGATGAAGGATCGGGAGAGCTTTCCACTGCAATCGGGTTTATTTCACTTATTGCAGTGATTCATTGGCCGGTAAAATACCAGCTAAAGATATTGACAGCGAGACTTTAAAAATTATCTGCATACACCATCAGGGGTGCAAAAACCGTCGGCCGATAAAGTTTCTACCACGGGTTTTTCTTCTTCCCAAACCTTATCCAACACCTGTTCGAAAACATCGGTAGGTTGCGCTCCGGATACGGCGTATTTATCGTTGAATACAAAATAGGGAACACCCTGCGCCCCAACTTCCTGTGCCCTTTGCTGGTCATGAAGCACTTCATCTCTGTATTTATCGCTTTGAAGCACGGTTCTTAATTCATCGGCATTTAAGCCAACGCTTTCGCCGATCGCCACCAGGGTTTCCCGATCTCCTGTATCTTTCCCGTCGGTGTAATAAGCGGCTAGCAGCGCTTCTTTTGCTTCATTCTGCACGCCGTGTTGTTGCGCAAAATGCAGCATCCGATGCGCATCCATCGTGTTGTTGATAATAGCCTTGTCAAAATTGTACTGTAAACCAACTTCTTTAGCCAGGCCGCTCATGTAATCATTCATCTCTTTGCCTTTTTCAAGAGTTACCCCTTTTCGCTTCGCCAGATATTGATGAACAGATTGTCCTGCTACAGGCTTCATTTCCGGATCTAACTGAAAGCTGCGCCATACCACTTCTACATTGTCTTTCTGCTCAAAGTTTTTCAATGCATTTTCAAATTTGCGTTTGCCGATGTAACAAAAAGGGCAAACGATATCAGACCATATTTCTACTTTCATCTGTTTTGTTTTGATTATTGCTCCCCCGGGAATTAGTTGAGGGATTTAAATTGGTAACAAAAATAGGCCGCTTCAGTTTAACCTGAGCAACCTTAACGTCAAAATTCCGGTTGCATGAATCTAATCTCTAAGCAAGGGCGCCACCCGTGTACCCAAAAGTTCAATAGCCCGCATCAGTTGTCTGTGCGATAATTTGGCATTATCCATCTGGAAAGTTATTCTGGAAATCCCGCCCAACGACTCGCTGTGCCGGAGTATTTTTTCGGCAATATCTTCCGGTCCGCCGACAAGCAGGGCACCGGTTGGCCCGGTTTGCGAATCGAAATGAGGCCGTGTAACCGGCGACCAGCCGCGTTCTTTGCCGATTCGGGTAAAGATTTCGGCATAACCCGGATAGAATTCTTCTACCGCTTCGGATGTGGTGGGGGCTACATAGCCCAGGGAATGTAATCCGACTTTGAGTTTTTCCGGAGGGTGCCCCGCTCTTTTCCCCGCCTCGCGGTAAAGATCAATCAGCGGACGGAAACGATGGGTTTCTCCACCAATAATAGCCACCATTAAAGGCAAACCCATGGTTCCGGCACGGGCGAAAGATGCCGGCGTGCCGCCAACGCCTAACCAAATCGGGAGCGGATCTTGCAGCGGTCGGGGGTAAATGGCCTGGTTGTTTAATGCCGGGCGAAATTTACCCGTCCAGGTTACAAACTCATGATCGCGGATGTGGAGCAGCAGATCAAGTTTCTCGGTAAAAAGCTCATCATAATCCTGCAGGTTTAACCCGAACAAAGGGAAAGCTTCGGTAAACGAACCACGCCCGGCCACAATCTCTGCCCTGCCTTTAGAAATAAGGTCTAAAGTGGCGAAGTTCTGAAACACTCTCACCGGATCGGCGGCGCTTAATACCGTAACCGCACTGCTTAAACGTATTTTTTTGGTGCGGCTTGCCGCTGCCGCCAGGATCATGGTGGGTGCCGAATCTAAAAACTCCTTTCGGTGATGTTCGCCGATACCGAATACATCCAGTCCGCATTCATCTGCATGTACCATGCGTTCCAGCAACTCAGCCAAAGCGGTACTGCTGTTTTTTTGCCCGCTCCGCCCCTTCGCCAATACTGGCCGCCGCAAAACTGTCTATCCCGATTTCCATGTTCTATATACCTGAAACTGATGTGCTTGTTTGCGGCAAATTTCTGGTTTAAAAAAATGGTTTTTACCGTTTACACAAAAATACATACCGTTCACCCTTTTTTGCTTGGGAGATGGGATTTGTTTGGTAGATTGAGGGGGTGAATGCTTTATTTATTTAAAGCTAACAGACATATGGCAATACAATCATAAAAGATCCCTTAAAAGATGGATCACGGAATTGAAGCTAAACAAAATAAATTAATTCAATATATGGGATCATACGACGTTGCACAAATTTGTCTTAACGGACACGTAATTACAAATATGGCTAATGGACATCCAGAACATAAAAAAGATTTTTGCATTAAATGTGGCGAAAAGACGATAGTGAGTTGTCAAAATTGTAATACAAGTATTAAAGGTTATTACAGTTTTGAAAACGTTATCGGCCTTTTTGATTACGATAAACCAAAGTATTGCGAGAAGTGTGGTCAACCTTTTCCTTGGACAGCAAGACAGATTGATGCCGCAAAAGACCTAATTGACCTTACCGACAATTTAAATTCAGAAGAAAAAGCTGATTTAAAATCAAGCATTGACAATTTGGTAAAAGATGGACCAAAAACGATAGTAGCTCAAGCAAAATATAAAAAATATATCGTTAACGCAGGTGGTGAAATTGCCAAAGCTATAAAAGACATTCTCGTGAACATCGTTAGTGAATCTGTAAAAAAGGCAGTTTGGGGAAATAGTATTTAACACAAACTCTCGCAAATGAAGGTGATGGAGCTAAGTGTTAAAGTGAAGTAAGTTTTGCTAGCTTAAAACAAGTTAGTTCTTTCACTAGGTTATTCACGAAACCCCTTTGCTCCATTACAAACCATCTGATCATACAACCAATATTAATTACATAAGAATATGAGCTTATTTAACTTTCTTAAGAAAAAGGAAATTGAAGAAATAAAAATACTGAAGGAAGAAATTGAATCGAATAAAACGACTTGTAGCAAAGAAATTGAACAGCTACAAAAAAAGCTTACAAGATATAATGCGATTTCAAATATTGAGAAGGAAGTTGATCATAAAACAATGGAACTTTCAGCTATAATTGAAATTAAAAGGAGTGAAATTTTAAAACAAGAAACTAACATAGAAACAATTAACAAGGAGTATCAAGCTTCTTTAGAAATTTATAAAAAATTACGTAAAGAAGTAAGTGTATTTGAATCAAAGCTAAACTTAATTGAATTTGGCATTTATGTTCCTGTATATGATTTTGAGAAATCGGATGATTATAGAACTGAACAAAATGGAATTGTTGAGCGACTAAAATCAATGATTCAGTCTGACAGTGCCGCTATTTGCAACACAAACTGGAGGGTAGCAGATAGTGAAGCGCAAGGAAGAGCTGTGGTTAGCAGATATAAAAAATTAATGCTGCGAGCATTTAATGGTGAATGTGATGTTCTAATTTCAAAAGTAAGATGGAATAACATAAACCAAATGAAAGAACGAATCAGTAAGGTCTTTACTGCAATTAACAAATTAGGAGAAGGATTCAATGTTCATATCAATTCAGAATATCTTAAGCTAAAAGCAAACGAACTTATTCTAGAATATGAATACCAAGCGAAAAAGCAACAAGAGAAAGAAGCGATGCGGGCGATTCAAGAAGAGTTAAGAGAAGAAGAAAAGGCCAGAAGAGATTTTGAGAAAGCGCAAAGAGAGGCTGAAAAAGAAGAAGCTTACTACCAAAAAGCCTTAGAGAAAGTTCGCAAGGAGTTATCGCAATCTATCGGAGAAGATAGGCACCAATTACAAATTAAAATTGCCAAACTCGAACTAGAATTAAGAGAAGCACAAGAGAAAAAAGAGCGAGCTCTATCTATGGCTCAACAAACTAAAAGAGGCCACGTTTATATAATTTCTAATATAGGTGCTTTTGGAGAAAACGTTTATAAAATCGGAATGACCAGAAGACTTGAACCTATTGATAGAGTAAAAGAGTTAGGAGATGCTTCTGTTCCTTTCCAATTTGATATTCATGCAATGATATATTCAAACGAAGCCAGAACTTTGGAATACGAATTACACAAGGCTTTTATTGATAGAAAAGTAAATATGCTAAATTATCGTAAAGAATTTTTCAAGGTAACTTTAGACGAAATAGAAAAGAAAATTGAAGAATTGGGGTTTGAAGCAGAATTCACTCTACTGCCTGAGGCAATGGAATATAGAGAAACATTAGCTTTAATTGATAACTTAAGTTCCGAACAAAAACTTAAGACCATCAATGAAATGATCGAAGAAGAATTTCCTGATAGATTGTAATGTGGGAAGGGTCTGTAAAATAAACTGTGTCAGTGGTGTATAGCTCCTGGCTGGCGCACGCGTGCACGCGTGCGCTAGCGGCGGAGTAGGCAGATATTATAGTGGACAGTTTAGCTTATTGTCAGAAAAGTATAGGGTTAAACGTACATGCATGGATTATCATGAGCAATCATCTTCATTTAATCGTTTCAGCAAATTCCGAACAAGCCTTCGGATGTGCTGAAGGATTTTAAAAAATTCACCTCTCGTAAAATCATCATGGCGATAGCCAAAAACACAAGTTAAAGCCGGCGGGGATGGATGTTGTGGATCATTAAACAAGCAGGCAAAAAAACAGTGGCAAGTTGCACGAAGCGAAACCAAAAAATCCTCAAAAATTCCTCTGCTGGCGCACGCGTGACGCGTGTGAAAAACCACTATGATAAATTGAATTTTTGAATAAGCACAAGCGGCACGCTTGCGCTAGCGGCGGAGTAGGCAGATATTATAGTGGACAGTTTAGCTTTATTGCCAGAAAAGTATAGGGTTAAACGTACATACATGGATTATCATGAGCAATCATCTTCATTTAATCGTTTCAGCAAATTCCGAACAAGCTTTCGGATGTGCTGAGGGATTTTACAAAATTCACCGCTGGCGCACGCGTGCCGCGTGTGAGTTTCGTAATTTGAATTGACTTTACGACGTTTCTGGTTAACGATTTTGCTGCAGGGTTTGAAAGGTTCTGTAGTTTATCCGCAACTAGGCAAATCTGCAAAACGATATAGTCTATTGTAAACTTCTGCTAAGTACGATGGAAGATAAAAACTCGATCCCGAGATTAAGCATCAATTTCGCTTATCTTAAGCTAAGATCAAAAAAACTTAAATTTGATTATTCAATTAACGGCACATGAAGAAAATAGCCATTTTAATACTTTCATTACTCTTATGCATAAGTGGTTTCGCCCAAAACCAGAAAATGAAAGACAGCCTGCGGACGGTGATTGAAACAACTACCGTTGACAGTGCACGGGTACTGGCTCTTGTCGGTTTAAGTTATTAT
>JBGTBV010000139.1:0-7036 GCA_041749185.1 Daejeonella sp.
AACGTATCATCTATAGACGATTTAGACCTTACAGACACCGCTAAGTTGGAGATGATGGCAGCAACAAAGCCAATAAAGATACTTTGAGGAATGGCGATAAATCCGGCTCCCGGGGTAATGGCAACCAGCCCTACAACCGCCCCGATGCAAAAGCCAAGCACAGATGGCTTTTTACCACGAATCACATCAAAAAACATCCAGGATAATCCGGCTGAAGCCGCGGCGGCATTGGTTGCGGCAAAAGCCGATACCGCTAAAGCGTTTGCACCAAGCGCAGAACCTGCATTGAACCCAAACCAACCAAACCATAACAGTCCTGTGCCGATTAGCACGTAAGGAATGTTTGCAGGCGGAATCTCTTGTTTATCTAAGTGGGTTTTACGGCGTTTTAAAACCAATGCTCCGGCCAGTGCCGCACAGCCTGCCGAAATATGAACCACCGTACCGCCTGCAAAATCGAATACGCCCATCACAAATAGAAAACCCTCGGGATGCCAGGTCCAATGTGCCAGCGGAAAATAAACAAGCAACCCAAACAGGGCGATAAACAAGATATAGGAGGTAAACCTGATCCGCTCGGCCACCGCTCCAACAACAAGGCCGGGGGTAATAATGGCAAACATGAGTTGAAAAGTTGCGAATAAGGTTAACGGAATAGTTGGCGCAAGACTCCAGGCTTCTCCAGAACTTACACCCTGGAAGAATGAAAATGTGAGTGGATTTCCGATAAACCCGCCAATTGATTCGCCAAAGGCCAGACTAAATCCAACAGCTACCCAAAGTATTGTGGTAACGCCGGCGGCTACCACGCTTTTTATCATGGTAGAAATTACGTTTTTGCGGTTTACCATTCCTCCGTAAAAGAATGCCAAACCCGGTGTCATCAAAAATACCATTGCGGTGGCTACCAGTATCCAGGCAATATCGGCCCCTACATATTTTCCACCATCGTTGAAGATGGGAAGCGACGGAACAAAAATAGCTGCAGTAGCTATCGTTGCCAAAACCGCAAACGGGGCAATCTGTTGAAGTTGTAGTTTTTTCATGATGCTATTTTTATATTTTGACTAATTACTGGATTTACTATTCCAAATTTAACCAAAATCACAAAAAATAGTGCTAAAATTCTAAAATCGTGTTAATTTTTATTAAATTTTCAAAAATAGATTGTGTAAAAATGACACTAGCATATATTTTTATAAATTTTTGCGCCACATTTTATTAATTTATTAGAAGCAAATCGTTACATGATCTACTAAAATCCTGAAATAGGCCGAAAAAATCTCTTTTTTTGGAAAAAACGGCTTAATTTTTGGAATCTATGGAAAATTGGAGGTGACTTTTCTGAAAATCGGTCGCATTCTCAAATTTCGTCAAGGCTTCGACCGAATTTTAAGAAAAGGATATTTTTTCCGGGTGGGGCAGCTAATGGAGAATACTCAGGGGCTGATAGTTGCTCCCCTGCTGAACGCCGCGTTCCTCGAGTGCCTTATCTATATAGGATTGTATCTCCGATTTCTTTTTGCCCCAGTTGGGTGCGATTAGCAAATCGTAATCTGCCAGGCCAAATAAACGCTGCAGTACAATATCAGGCCTTAAAAGCGGAATAAATTTGGCAATAAAGTCAATATATTCATCTAAAGAAAACAAACGGAAAGGATCTTTAGCAAACCTGGCACCCATAATAGACCCTTTTACAATGTGAAGGTGGTGAAGTTTTACAAACCTGATCTGCTCAAAACGATTAATCTCATCAGCATACTTGAGCATCATTTCTTCTGTTTCCCATGGAAAGCCGAATATTGTATGAACGCAAACGTCTAATGCGGTATTTTTGACCAGGCTGATCGCATTTCCCAGCTCCTGGTGAGTGCATCCCCGGTTAATGCGCAACAGGGTTTCATCATAAATAGATTCCATGCCCATTTCCAAATCAACATCAAACCGGTTGGAATAACTATCAAGTAAAGCTACTTTTTCTGCATCAATACAGTCTGGCCGCGTTCCAACAGAAAGCCCAACAATATTTTCCGTATTAACGCTCAGCGCCTCGTCATACAACATTTTTAGATAATGCGCCGGCGCATAAGTGTTGGTATTTGGCTGGAAGTAAACAATAAACTTTTCTGCTTTATAATTTTTAATAGCACGCTCCATTCCCTTTTCGATTTGCTGCCGGATAGTTGGCTGCGAACGGGAAAGCTCTGGAGTAAAGGAATCAACATTGCAGTAGGTACAGCCGCCGTATCCTTTGCTTCCATCGCGATTCGGGCAAGTAAACCCGCCATCCGCAATTACCTTATACACCCGCTGCCCATTATATTTGTTACGCAGGTAGGCGCCGTAGTGGTTGTAATTCTTATGACCGAAATCTAATGGTGTGCTCAAATCTTATATTTTTGCAAATATACAATTTCACTCCTACCAAAATTTCCTTCCATGCTCAGGATATATTATAAGAACGAACGGCGACTGGCGAAAGAAACGGATTTGGAATTACTCCGGAGCATTCCAGTTGAAACGCTTGTTTGGGTTGATCTTCAAAATCCAACGGTAGAAGAGAAGGTAACGGTTGAAACTTACTTCGACATCAAGTATTCATCAGAAGAGGAATCGGCAGAGATAGAAAGCTCTTCCCGTTTTAACGAGGTAGAGGAAGAGCTCATTATCAATTCCAATTTTTTATCGCTTAAAGAGAAAGGGTTTAATTATTATCCGGTTTCTATTGTGTTAGAGAAAGGTATTTTGTTTACCTACCGGGATAATGATCTGAAAACGTTTGGCGATTCTGTCAAGCGCATTCGCTCGAATCCCGGCGGCTACCAGAACGGCTACCATATCTTACTCACCATTTTAGAAACCGGAATTGACCAGGATGCGGATATTATTGAAGGCCTTGCCAAAGAAATCGCAGACCTGAACAAGCAATTAACCATAAATCAAAAGCGGGCCGATGAAGAAATTTTGCATCTCATTTCTTCTTTTCAAAATAACAACATGCTGATGCGGGAGAATATTATTGATAAGCAACGGCTTATTTCTTCGCTGATGAAGAGCAGCTTGTTTCCAGAAGATTATACCAGCGTTTTACGAATTATGATTAAAGACATCGGCTCTTTAATTGAGCACAACAAATTTGCTTTCGAGCGGCTGGAATATCTGCAAAACAACTTTATGGGCCTCATTAACATTGAGCAGAACCGAATTATTAAAATTTTTACCGTTGCAACCGTGGCCTTTATGCCTCCCACCTTAATAGCCAGCATTTACGGAATGAATTTTCAATTTATGCCCGAGCTTGGCTGGGAATATGGGTATGCCGTGGCAATATTTTTGATGATCCTATCATCAGCCACTACCCTGCTTTATTTTAAAAAGAAAAATTGGCTTTAATCTTATCTAAGTTCAACGCCAGCCCAGTCTTGGCTTAGTGTACCCGGCAAAATCAGTAAGCGATTTTTGGTTACCTTTACCGCACATTGCTTACCCACATTATGGACACTATCCAACCTTACAAAGCCAAAAATAAAATCAGATTTGTTACAGCTGCTGCATTGTTTGACGGGCATGATGCCACTATCAATATTATGCGACGCATCCTGCAGTCCTCCGGGGCAGAGGTTATTCATTTGGGCCATAACCGCTCTGTTGATGAGGTTGTAAATTGCGCAATACAGGAAGATGTGCAAGGCATTGCCATGACATCTTACCAGGGCGGGCATATAGAATATTTCAAATACATGTTTGATTTGCTGCAGGAACGTGGTGCCGGGCATATTAAGATTTTTGGAGGTGGTGGTGGTGTCATCCTCCCCTACGAGATAGAAGAACTGAAGGCTTACGGAATTTCTGAAATTTACTCGCCGGATGATGGCCGGAAAATGGGTTTGCAGGGCATGATCAATGACATGCTCAAGCAGTGCGATTTTTTGACCCGCACTACTTTGAATGGCGAATTTAAGGGTATTCTGGCCCAGGATAAAAAGGCCATCGCATCGGCCATTACCGTTGCAGAAAATCATCCCGAGCAGGCAGAACAATTTTTAACGGAAATTGAAAAGCTGGTTTCGGGCAAAACAATACCGGTACTTGGGGTAACCGGAACGGGCGGCGCTGGCAAATCATCATTGGTTGATGAGCTTGTACGCCGATTTTTGGCCGAAACCGACCATTCGCTTGCCATTATTTCTGTTGATCCGTCAAAGCGGAAAACCGGCGGCGCCTTACTTGGCGATCGCATCCGGATGAATTCCATTAATAATCCACGGGTGTACATGCGTTCGCTGGCCACCCGCCAGGCCAATCTTGCCCTTTCGAAATACGTGCAGGAGTCTATTGATATTTGTAAAGCTGCCGGTTTCGATCTTATCATAGTAGAAACATCGGGCATTGGGCAGTCTGATACTGAAATTACCGAGCACTGCGACGTATCTGTTTACGTAATGACGCCCGAATTTGGTGCTGCCACCCAGTTAGAGAAAATTGATATGCTCGATTTTGCCGATCTGGTAGCCATCAATAAATTTGATAAACGGGGCGCATTAGATGGCATCCGCGATGTGCGCAAGCAGTTTAAGCGTAACCATCAGCTATTTAACACTGCGGATGAGGATCTTCCGGTTTTTGGCACCATGGCTTCCCAGTTTAATGATCCGGGTATGAACAACCTTTTCTCGGCAATAATGAAAACAATTGCCGAGAAAACCAGTGTAAACTTCAACGCCCAACCGCAAGCAGGCCTGGGCCAGTCAGAAAAAATCTACATCATCCCGCCCGAGCGGACCCGCTACCTGTCAGAAATTGCCGAAGCCAGTGCGGAATACACTAAATGGGTCAATAAGCAGTGTAAAATTGCCAGTCATTTGTATCAGATAAAAGGGGTTTTGAAGTGGACTTCGGATAATGACGCACTCTCAGCTTCAGAAGGCTTGGCCGAGGCCTATAAAAATTTGGAAGAAAATCTTGATGGCGAGTGTCGGCGTATGCTACGTGAATGGCCTGAAACTAAAAAAAGATATGCGGCAGACGAGTTTATTTTCAAAGTTCGGGATAAGGAAATTAAGCAATCTCTGTACTATGAATCACTTTCTAAGCTGCGTATTCCTAAAATTTCGCTTCCGCGATACCAGGATTGGGGAGATATTTTACGCTGGCTTTTGACAGAAAATGTACCCGGTGAGTTTCCATATGCAGCAGGTGTTTTTCCGCTTAAACGCGAAGGAGAAGATCCAACCAGAATGTTTGCAGGCGAAGGCGGACCAGAACGAACCAATAAGCGATTTCATTATGTCTCTTTAGGTCAGCGGGCACACCGGCTTTCTACGGCATTTGATTCAGTTACGCTCTACGGCGAAGATCCGCACCTGCGGCCGGATATTTACGGCAAAATCGGTAATTCGGGCGTAAGCATTGCCACGCTTGATGACGCGAAGAAACTCTATTCGGGTTTTGATCTCTGTCACGCGTCCACTTCGGTTTCAATGACCATAAACGGACCGGCACCCATGTTACTGGGCTTTTTTATGAACGCGGCAATTGATCAGCAATGCGAGAAATACATCACAGAGAATCAGCTCCAGGAGGAAGTGAATCAAAAAATAACAGAAATTTATAGGATAAAAGGTATAAACCGCCCAGCGTATCAGGGCAACTTGCCCGAAGGTAATAATGGCCTGGGGCTAATGCTTCTGGGCGTAACCGGCGATGCCGTTTTGCCGGCAGCGGTATATGAAAAAATCAAAGCGCACGCCATTTCAAGCGTTCGGGGAACCGTACAGGCAGACATATTGAAAGAAGACCAGGCGCAAAACACCTGTATTTTTTCTACTGAATTTGCTTTGCGGATGATGGGCGACATTCAGAAATACTTCATTGATCAGAAAGTCAGAAACTTTTATTCCGTTTCCATTTCGGGTTACCACATCGCAGAGGCTGGAGCAAACCCCATATCCCAACTTGCATTTACTCTGAGTAACGGGTTTACTTTTGTGGAATATTACTTAAGCCGCGGTATGCTCATTGATGATTTCGCCCCGAACCTCTCTTTCTTCTTCTCAAACGGAACAGATCCCGAATATTCGGTTATTGGCCGCGTGGCCCGCAAAATTTGGGCGAAGGCCATAAAAAACAAATACAAGGGGAATGACCGTTCGCAGAAGTTAAAATATCATATCCAAACTTCAGGTAGATCATTGCACGCTCAGGAAATTGATTTTAACGATATCCGCACCACCTTGCAGGCGCTTTACGCGATTTATGACAACTGCAACTCGCTGCATACAAATGCATACGATGAAGCAATAACCACCCCCACAGAAGAATCGGTGCGCCGGGCTATGGCGATCCAGTTGATCATAAACAGGGAGTTAGGCCTGGCCAAAAATGAAAATCCGCTACAGGGCGCTTTTATTATAGATGACCTAACCGATCTGGTTGAAGAAGCGGTTCTAACAGAATTTAAACGCATAAACGACCGCGGAGGCGTATTGGGTGCGATGGAAACCATGTACCAGCGGGGCAAAATACAGGAAGAATCGTTGTATTATGAAACCTTAAAGCATACCGGCGAACTGCCAATTATCGGGGTAAACACGTTTCTGAATAAAAACGGGTCGCCAACCATCGTGCCCTCTGAAGTTATCCGGGCAACCGAAGAAGAAAAGCAATTCCAAATTCATGCACTGGGGGAATTTCAAAAAAGAAACGCCGACGCTTCGGGCAGGCTTTTAAAAAATCTCCAGCAGGCGGCCGTAAACGGCGATAACATTTTTGAAAGCCTGATGGAAGTTTGCAAAGTTTGCTCTTTGGGCCAAATTTCCAACGCCCTGTATCAGGTTGGTGGGCAGTACAGACGGAATATCTAATGGAATTTATTAACTCTGAACTTTCTATAGAGCAACTTCCAAAAGCAGAAGAAGTGCGGTTAATTCCAATCAGCCCGCGTTACTTTAAGGTTCTGCTGTTCGAAAAGCTTCTCTACTGGGGTGTATTGCTTGCCGCACTGACTGCCGCCATTTACAGATACGGGCAGCCGGAA
>JBGTBV010000140.1:0-22150 GCA_041749185.1 Daejeonella sp.
TGCTTTGCTGAAAGAAATTACCGACAGTTATAACAGTCAGACCACCCCATATTACGCGGCTTCCCGTTTATGGGTTGACGGCATTATTGATCCGCTGGAAACCCGGAAAGTTATTTCAATGGGAATCGAGGCGGCTAATCAATCGCCCATTGAAAAGAAATTTAATGTGGGAATTATTCAGACTTAGTTTTCGGGTGGGATTAAATTGAATTTTTTGTACAAGCTTGATAGACGTCACGATAAAATAATGGAAATTTATCTAACAGACCAGAAAAACAACTTAAAACATCATCTTGACTTTTTAAAGACCAAGAGAATCATGGACTATGACAGAGCTCTGCTTGAACTGAAAATTGCGATCATTGAGATAAATACGACCAAGAAAATTGATGAACTTAACCTTGACTTTCTTTTCAATTATCAGATTTTTCCCGACAACATAATGGCCTCCAAAAATCAATGGATAGAAGAGAACAGAAAAATGAAAATTGGAGACACCATTGCTCAACAGGTTTATATCCCACCAACTAAAGCATTTTCACAGAAAATAATTTTTGGAGTGAGAGTAAATGAAATATTTAACCAACCAGATATAAAAGGTTTTAGTTATGAGACTCTGGAAGGTCACGTTGAAAAAGGCGTTTCGACTTTTACCATTCAGCAAATTCATGACAAAATATGTTTTAAGATTCAAACCTATTCGAGACCGGGAAATATTTTGTCGAAATTTTTCGGTCCCATATTTTCGGTCCCTTATCAGGCATTTTGCACTAGAACAGCTTTGAAAAATGTAAAACGGCAATTAGAAAATCAATGAATAAATGGAAAACAGCTTTTTGGTGTTGTTTGTCACTTTTAATATTTTTTACAGTATTTTCCCTGTATTTGATTATTGATCAGGGCGCAACATTGACGTATCAGAAGGAAGGCTACTCAGATACAGAACACGACCTTGACCAACTAATAGAAATATTAAGCAAAACCGACTTGACCAAGAAGGAAATAAAACGCGAACTAATAGACCATAAATTTTATGAAAATATGGACTTCAACTCCGACTCAATTTCACTTGGCCGAGTTTTACTTATCTTCGACAACGAAAGATTAAAAAAGGTGGTGAAACAATACTAAGAGAATAAATATGCCCTCATCACACGCGTTTGTTAAAAAGGGCGTCAGCGCTTAGACGAACTTTTGAATTCGTAATAAGTTCAAGGATAGAAGTCAATTTATTGCTTTTAAATCCAACTCTTTTCCAAAGTCGTAACGTTATGTGTTCAATCTGCTCTTTCAGAAAAGCACAGTCCATAATCAAACGACATCAGTTTCAATCCAAAATGTTAAAAATATTAAATTCGGAATTTCATTCAGTGCACAATTCATCAGATGGGATATAACAGTTTAGCTTCATGCGTTGCCGATCTCGAAAAGCATGGTCATCTAATCCGTGTTAAAGAAGAGGTTGATCCGTATCTGGAAATGGCAGCCATCCATCTGAGGGTATATGAAAATGAAGGACCTGCCATTCTGTTCGAGAACATTAAGGGCAGCGATTTTCCGGCCGTTTCCAACCTGTTCGGTTCGCTTGAACGCTCTAAATTTCTTTTCAGAGATACGCTTGAAAATATCAAAAAGCTCGTTGATCTGAAAACAGATCCGATGAAAGCAATTCGTAACCCCTTAAAGTATAGCAAAGTGGCTGTAACGGCATTTTCGGCGCTACCCTGGCAAAACCGGATAAACGCTCCTGTAAAATTCGGGCAAACAAAAATTAGCAGGCTTCCGCAGATTGTGAACTGGCCCATGGATGGCGGCCCGTTTGTGACCATGCCGCAGGTATATACTGAAGATATAGACAATCCCGGAATAATGAACGCCAATTTAGGCATGTACCGCATCCAACTTGGGGGCAATGATTATGTTCCTGATCAGGAAATCGGTCTGCATTACCAGCTGCACCGCGGCATAGGCATTCATCAAACCCGGGCAAACGCCAAAAACGTACCCCTTAAGGTAAGCGTGTTCATCGGCGGACCGCCATCTCATGCCCTGGCAGCGGTAATGCCCTTGCCCGAGGGTTTGTCTGAAATGACTTTTGCCGGAGCTTTGGGAAACCGCCGCTTCCGATATTTTTACGACGATCAGGGTTTTTGCGTTTCCGCCGATGCTGATTTTGTGATTACCGGAACGGTTAATCCGCTTGAAAATAAGCCGGAAGGCCCGTTTGGCGATCATTTAGGTTATTATAGCCTGAAGCATAATTTCCCTCTGATGAATGTAAATCGGGTGTATCATCGAAAAAATGCGATCTGGTCTTTCACCGTTGTTGGGCGCCCGCCACAGGAAGACACCAGTTTCGGAGCGCTTATCCACGAAATTACCGGTGCCGCGATTCCCAAAGAAATACCGGGTTTGCACGAAGTGAACGCCGTTGACGCAGCAGGCGTGCATCCGTTGTTATTCGCTATTGGCAGCGAGCGCTACACGCCTTATTTGAAGGAACGAAAGCCGCAGGAAATCCTCACCATCGCAAACCACATTTTGGGTAAAAACCAGTTGAGCCTTGCCAAGTATTTGTTTATTTGCGCCAAAGAAGACAACCCCGAATTAAGCACACACCATATCAGAGCTTTTTTAACCCACGTATTGGAGCGGGTAAATCTGCACTCGGATCTGCATTTTTATACCAACACAACGATAGACACCCTTGATTACAGCGGCACCGGCATAAACGCAGGGTCAAAGTTGGTAATTGCTGTTGCAGGTGAAAAGCGGCGGGACCTATGGTCGGAGATGCCCTCATCTTTCGCACTGCCACGTGGCTTTCATTATAAATTAATTATGCCGGGCGTTATTGCCGTAGAAACGCCCGCCTTTGTTAATGCGGTTGAAACCCGTAAAGTCCTTGCTGAAATTAATGAAGTTTTAAAAGTTTACACGTTAAGCGGATTAATGATGATGGTATTATGTGACGATGCCGAATTTACAGCCGCAAACATGAACAATTTTGTATGGATCACTTTTACCAGGAGCAACCCGGCAGACGACGTTCACGGAATTAATGAAATTACTGAAAATAAGCATTGGGGATGTAAAGGGCCGCTGATCATTGACGCACGTATTAAGCCGCATCATGCGCCTCCGCTAATTAAAGATCCCGAAGTGGAAAAAAGAATAAACCGCCTGGCCGAAAAGGGACGTTCATTGCACGGTATCATCTAACCGCCGGGGTAACCTTTATTTTGAAAAGAACATCTTCACTGCCATCAGTATTAGAATAACACTGAAAATCTTTCTGAGAATATCTTCAGGAATTCCGGTGGCGTACTTTGCGCCGAAGTAGCTGCCTACAATAAAGCCAACACAAATAATTACCGCTGCACGAATGTCTACAAAGCCTTCCTTATAATACGCGTAGGCTGCTAACAGGCCAATTGGAGGAACCATAAGTGCCAATGTGGTGCCTTGGGCAGTTTGTTGCGAGAAGCCGAGGAGAAACACCAACGCCGGAATTACAATTATTCCACCGCCGATGCCGATAAGCCCGCTTAACATTCCGGCTAAAAGACCAATAATCAGCAATAATATAATAATCCCCATTTTTTTCATTTTTTAATTCCGGGCTAAGTCCGGTAAATTATCAAATTTAAACGGAATTTATGGCTGCAAATAATTGCTGAGAATTGCTTTACGGAATGATGGCATCCGCTTTTGCAAATCAGTTATCGGGGAAAATGCGAATAGATTTTACAAATCTCCCCTGATAATAGGAATTTAACGGCGTTACTGTTACGCCGTAGGCTTTACCAGAAGTTGAATGAATAAAGCTGATATCCGTTCCGTTGTTCTGCGTAATAATGCCCATATGGCCAACATCCGTGATGGTGCTGTCTGTCCCGGTAAATAGAATCAGATCTCCCGGTTTTGAATTCCTCAGATTAATTTCCTGTTGAACGTGGGTAAAATCTATTGACGAACGCGGAACTTGTATACCAAAATGATTAAAAACGTAAGTGATAAATCCCGAACAATCAAATCCTTTATCGGGATTGATGGAACCATATTGGTAGGGCACACCTTCTAAAGTTTTGGCAAAGTCAAGGAGTTCGGCGGGCCGGATGTTTCCGGTGTTTATCTTATCGGCTTGTAATTGTGGTAACACAGGCTTCGGATTGCGATCAATCAAAAATCCCGAAGAACTTTTAGCCTGGCTTTGTTCTGCATTTGCAGGAAGTTGCCTGTCATCTCCGCAACTAAATATTGCGAACAAGAGCGCTGGCGAAAGTAGAAGAACCGTAATTTTCATTTCTTTAACTATTCAAATATCCAACCGAAAAAAGAGTCTCAATCAATTATCTTCATTTGCCGCAAGATGTTAAAAGTTATTTGCTTACGGCAATCCGCAAAGTTGGGGTTGTTAACAGCAACCGGCTTGCTTATTCGGGTAGCAAAAAAATACGTGTTGTTCTTCTTTTCCACATAACCAATAAACCAGCCGTTATCTATTTTGCCAAAACTTGTCCAGCCGGTTTTAGCCCGAAGCGTATAATCGGGTGTATCGGTGTTGATCATTATCCGCTTCACTATGTCTAAATTTTCTGAAGAAAATGGGAGATCATTTTTGTAAAACTTTACCAAAAATTCAATTTGTTCTGCAGGCGAAATGCCGAAGGATCCGTAATTCCAGAAATCAGTTCCGCTTTCATCAAGATCGCCGTTGCCGTAATTGCTGCGTTTTAAGAAATCGCGGTAGCGGTCCCGGCCGATTTTTTCAGCAAGTTTTACATAATACCATACCGTTGAATTTTTAAATGCGTTTTCCATGTCGGTATCGGCATTCCAGGCGGGTACTTGTCTGGCCACGCCATCCCACTTAAAAACTTCATGCTCATTTTTTAACACGCCGGTTTCAAGGGCTATTAAAGAATTTATGATTTTGAAGGTTGATGCCGGCAAAGTTTGGCGGTATGCATCGGCAGAATCACTGTAATGCCATCGGTTTTTCTGCAGGTCGTAAACTGTCATGCTGCCGGCAAGGCCACATCGCGAAAACGCGACATCCGCTATTTGCGCTTTTAATTCCACAATTCCGCATGCGGCTAAAAGTAATGTCAATATGAATTTCAACTTCATGCTGTTACTATCAAATTTTAAGTTTTAAAACCATAAAGATCACATCTTATTGCAGCAGTCAACCTGAAATTTTTTTCCGCGTCACCGCGTGTTTGTAAATGTCATCCTTCTAAATTAACCCCTATTTCAATTTCCTGCTCTGTCAAAATTATTATCTTTGCCCATGCCAGAAAAGATTATCATTATTGATTTTGGTTCACAGTACACCCAATTAATTGCCCGCCGTGTACGTGAACTGAATGTTTACTGCGAGATCCACCCGTTCCACCATCTTCCCGAATTTGACTCTGAGGTAAAAGGAGTAATCCTTTCCGGAAGTCCGTATTCTGTGCGGCAGGATGATGCCCCGCAGATAGATTTTGTATTGTTGCAGGAACGTTTTCCTATCCTGGCAATCTGTTACGGTGCGCAATATATCGCACAGAAATCTGGCGGAGAAGTGCAGGCCTCAACAACCCGTGAATATGGAAGGGCCAACCTGGGCTTTATTGACGAGGAAAGCCTGCTGATGAAAAAGATGTCGCCGTCTTCGCAGGTATGGATGTCGCATGGCGATACCATTGCCCTGGTACCTGAAAACTTTCTAATAATTGCAAGCACAGAAAGTGTTCGGGTGGCCGCTTTCCGGGTAAAAAATACCAACGTGTACGGCATCCAGTTTCATCCCGAGGTAACGCATAGCACCGATGGGAAACAGCTTTTAGAAAATTTCCTGGTGGATATCTGTGCTTGTTCACAAAGCTGGACGCCCGATGCTTTTATAGAAACTACCATTCAATCTTTAAAAACTCAATTGCAGGATGATCGCGTAATCCTGGGCCTGTCGGGCGGGGTAGATTCATCAGTAGCCGCTGTCTTGCTGCACAAAGCAATCGGAAAAAATTTGCACTGCGTTTTTGTGGATAACGGTTTGCTGCGAAAAGATGAATACGAACAGGTGCTGGAATCTTATCAGGACATGGGGCTTAATGTAAAGGGTGTTAATGCTAAAGAACGGTTTCTAAGCCAACTGGCCGGAATTCGTGATCCGGAATTAAAGCGTAAGGCAATTGGCCGGGTGTTTATTGAAGTTTTTGACGATGCCGCCCACGAAGTGCAAAATGTAAAGTGGCTGGGTCAGGGCACTATTTATCCGGATGTGATTGAATCGGTATCGGTTAACGGACCATCGGCCACTATAAAATCGCATCATAATGTGGGCGGTTTGCCCGATTTCATGAAGTTGAAAGTGGTAGAGCCGCTGAACACGTTGTTTAAAGATGAAGTGAGGCGGGTTGGCAAATCGCTGGGAATCAGTCAGGCCATTTTGGGCCGTCATCCCTTTCCGGGGCCTGGCCTTGCCATCCGTATTCTGGATGATATAACCCCGGAAAAAGTGGCAATTTTGCAGGAGGCCGACGCCATTTATCTCAGCAATTTGAAAACATCTGGCTGGTACGATAAAGTTTGGCAGGCTGGTGCGATTTTTTTACCGGTACAATCTGTAGGCGTTATGGGTGATGAACGTACCTATGAGCACGTGATTTGTCTGCGGGCGGTTGGGTCTGTTGACGGCATGACCGCCGATTGGAGTCACTTGCCGTACGAACTGCTTGCAAAAATATCAAATGAGATTATTAACAAAGTAAAAGGAATTAACAGAGTTGTATATGATATTAGTTCCAAACCGCCGGCAACTATTGAGTGGGAGTAGGTTTTATTTGCTGATTGCAGTATTACTGCTCAGTGCCTGCGCAAAAAAAACTGCCCCGGTTGTTACTGGCCCGCCCAGAGAAAGCGCACCGGTTAAAGATCAGCCCGCAAAGGAAGTTGCACCCGCCGAAATCAGGAAAAGTTCTGTGGCCTTGTTGCTGCCTTTTCATCTTGATAAAATAGATCTGAAAACGGCCGAACGTAAATCCATTGAGCAGGCAGATCTGGCAATTGAATTTTATCATGGATTTAAGCTGGCGCTTGATTCTTTGGCCGCAGGCGGCGATAATTTTAAGCTGCAGGTTTTTGATTCACAGGAAGAAGAGTTGCAGATAGTGAATCTGGCGAGGGCTGGTTCGGTAATGAACAACGATCTGATAGTAGGGCCAATTTTTCCGGAGTCAATTAAAACGTTCAGCGAGTTTGCCAATCTGGGCGATAAAGTTCAGGTGTCGCCCCTGGCCGCCTCGCCGGCCTCGCTGTTCAAAAATCAACGGTTAGTTAGTTTAACCAACAGCATTGATCAACATGCCTGGAAAATGGCCGATTATATAAATCGCAACTATAAACCCAATCGGGTTAACGTAGTGCTTATAAACACGCGAAGTACTGAAAATGAAAAGTTTGCCGCACCGTTTAAGAAAATGTTGGGCGATCTGGCATCCAATCAATTTTTCATCTCGGAACGTCCGAACGCGATCAGCCTGGAGAACTTTCTTTCGGCTACAAAATTAAACCTCGTAATTATCGTACCGGATAATCGCGATTTTTTACTTCCTACGATAGACCGCCTGTATAAAGAAAGTAAAACAGGCAAAAAGATTGAGGTTTTTGGGCACCCTAACTGGGCCAGGGCGCAGTTTCTGGATTCAGAAAAAATGCAATGGCTCAATACCCATATCACCAGCTCTTATTATGTAGATTACAGCTCGGCAAGGGTGAAAAATTTTGTTGCCCGCTACCGGGATGATTATGGTTTTGATCCGACCGAATATTCATTTAAAGGATTCGATACCGGATTTTTCTTCGGTAAACTGTTAACCAGATTTGGTGCAGATTACGCAAAGCATATAACAGACGAAAACTATAATGGCCTGCACAATGATTTCAGATTTGTCCAGGATCCCGAAAGTGGCTTTTTAAACACCGATCTGATGATGCTTAAATATCAGGGATTCGAGCTGAAAGTTGTAAAATGAGGTCGGCGCAGCAATTGCAAACCTTCTTAAGAATCTTGCAGGATTATCCGGCAAGCCTTCCACTTAGCAAATATTTGCCCGGGTTTTTTAAACGAAATAAGCAGATGGGCGCATCAGACCGGCGCATGGCTACCTCTTTGATTTATAATTTTTTTAGACTTGGCCGGGGCGTTGCCCATCTTCCCGCAGGGGAACGATTGATATTAGCTCATTTTTTGTGCAGCAATGAGCCCAACAGTTTTTTAAGCGAACTGAGACCGGCCTTTAATGAAAAAGCCGAAGCACCGATATCCGAAAAAATTGAATATTTGGAATCCCGACATGTATTTTGCCTGAGCGATGTTTTTCCATTTCTTGAGCATTTATCTAAGGGAATCAACCAACGCGAATTTTTAACTTCGTTTTTTATCCAGCCCGATTTATATATCCGTATCCATCCCGGTAAGGAGCACGAAGTAAAAACCGCATTAAGCAACGCTGGCATTTCTTTCACAGAAATTGACACGCACACCCTCGCAATGCAGAATGGTAGTAAGTTAAACGCCGCTTTCGCGAATTCAGATTACGGTGGCGGTCTAACTTCAGCTTTGCCCTTTGAAGTTCAGGATCTTTCTTCTCAGCAATCGGGGAAATATTTTAAACCAAACCGGTACGAGCATTGGTGGGATGCCTGTGCAGCCTCGGGCGGAAAATCTCTGTTACTGTTTAGTCAGGAACCGGATATTAAGCTCGTGGTTTCTGACATCCGCGAAAGCGTTTTAGACAATTTGGATGAACGTTTTATCGGTGCGGGATTGCGAACCTATCAAAAAAAGCAGCTCGATTTAACTAAAAATCCGGAACCGGTTTTACACGACTATCAGTTTGACGGTATTATTTTGGATGCACCCTGCTCTGGTTCTGGCACCTGGGGGCGTACCCCCGAAATGATTTCACAGTTTGAGGAGTACAAAATTGCTGGGTTTCAAAACTTGCAAAAGGCAATTTGCCGAAATGTGGTGAAATATCTCAAAACTGATAAACCGCTTATATACATTACTTGCAGTGTTTTTAAAGAAGAGAATGAAGAAATTGTAAATTTTCTGACCACGGAGCTCGGTTTAAAACTCGAAGCCAGTGAACTAATTACCGGTTACCGGCAGAAAGCCGATACGATGTTTGCCGCCCGCCTCATTAAATAAACTACAAGCCCGTATTGCTGCGAAACAGCTTGATGGCGATTGCCAGCAAAATGATTCCAAACGCTTTTCTGAGTATGTGAAGACCGGTGGTGCCGAATAGCTTTTCTAGCCGAACCGTGTTTTTAAGTACAATGTAAACAAATACCATGTTAATGGTAATGCCTACGATTATGTTTTGAGTGGCGTATTCAGACTTTAGGGAAAGCAGCGTAGTCAATGTGCCCGAACCGGCGATCAGCGGGAAAGCCAGGGGCACAATGGAGACGCTTTCGGGAACTTCTTCCTTAAAAAAGTCTATTCCAAGGACCATTTCCATGGCGATAATAAAAATCACAAAAGAACCGGCTATAGCGAAAGATGAAATGTCTAAGCCGATAATGTTCAAAAGTGCTTCGCCTGCAAACAGAAAAATGATCATCAGAATTAACGCAACCAGGGATGCTTTTTCAGACTGAATGTGCCCGGCCTTGTTACGCAGCGAAATAACCACCGGGATGGAGCCAAGAATATCAATGATCGCAAAAAGGATCATTGTTACGGATAATATCTGGTTGAAGCTGAAATAACTATCCATGGGCGGGGGCAATAATTGGCAATTTTCTAAACAATTTGATAGCCAGCGGTAGCGCGATAAATATAAACACGGCTCCGGCAATAAATATGTAATTAATTGAATAAAACGAGATATATCCCGCTATAAGCGGACCTAAAATCTGCCCGATTGAAAGATAAGATTGGTTAACACCCAGGATATAGCCCTGTTCATCGGCTCGTATATTTTCTGATATAATTGAGTTGAGCATCGGATCGCGTAAAGCGTTAAAAAGACCGTACAATAGCAGGCAGGCGGCAAATGGGTATAGCGAATGCGTAAATCCGGCGGCAAATAAAGCCAGACCGGTAACACCCATAGAAAAGATCAGGATTATGGGCTTTGATTTTATAACCCGCAGCAACCAGGGCAAACCAGCCAGTTGCATGATAATGCCCGCTATGCCAAAGGCGGTGAAAAAAAGGCCGATCTGGAGCGGCGAAAGTTCAAGAATATCAACATTAAAAGTTTGGAACCCGATGATCATGCTGAACTGCGCAACGGCCATTAAAAACCCGATCAGGATGGCAAGTCCGGTAATGGGCCGCCGCAACGATCTGAAAGGAATTTTAAAATCGAACATTTTGGGTTTTGCCTGGAAGTTTTGTGAATTTAAAGTATTGGTCTCTTTTAGAAAAAAATAAGTGAGCAGCGCACCGGTAAAGGCAAGCCCGGCAGAGAAGAAAAAAGGCGCCGCCAAACTGATCTCGCTTAAAACACCGCCCAACAACGGTCCTAAAATAAAACCTACGCCAAACGAAGCGCCCAGGTAACCGAACGCTTTAGTGCGCTCCTGCGCTGTGGTAGAATCTGATATTACCGCCTGGGCAACAGAAATATTGCCACCCGTGGCCCCGTCTAAAATGCGGGCCGCAAAAAGCATGAGCGCAGAGCGGGCCTCGGCAAAAAGCAGGAATGAAATGGTAGTGCCTATCAGGCAAAGAATAAGCACAGGTTTCCGACCATATTTATCTGAGAGAGAGCCTAAAATTGGTGTTGCAATAAACTGGGCGATTGAAAACGAGGCGATGAGAAACCCGAGTGTGTGGGCGGTAATGCCAAACTGTTTGGTAAAAGGATAAATTAAAGGCACAATAATTCCGAAGCCCAGCGCATTGATAACCATGATCAATACCAAAACCCACAAATTTTTATTGTTGCGCATAACCGTTATCAACCAGCCGTTCGGAGCTGAGTTTTGAACTGCCGAAACTAATATAAAAAGATGGTTTAAAAAGCCCGGATTTATTTGGTCAGTGTGAAATTTTCCTCCGCATACAATCCGTTCTGATTTTGCTCATTGGCTGGGCGGCAGCGCAAGCGCTGAAAGCGCCTATTGTTCTTATCCAATTGGAGTGTGTTTATTAATTAATGAGTGATACAAATTTGGGCGGTTTAATCCCGATGAAAATTCGGGACAGGCTTCGCGGTCCGCTATATCTTTTCGTCTCGCCCCCGGCGAAACAAAAAGGATCCGCCGCCATCGTTAACGCACCTCATAAACACATTAACGATGTTCATAAATCTTAAACAGGTAAGAATAAACGAACTCAGGTCATTTCGACTTTTGATCACTCCCTTTAAGGTTTATTGCTTATTGTTTTTAATGCGTTTGCCCTGAGTGGGAGCCAGCATTTGCTAAAATATATTTTGCTTACATTTAATTTTTTGTGACTAATCCTTTTACTTGTTATAAAATCAATCCGTAAATGAAAATTGCAGTATGTGGTAAAGGGGGAGTAGGTAAAACTACTATCAGCGGCTTACTTTGCCGATCAATAGGCCGGGAAGGTGTTCCGGTTTTAGCCATTGACGGCGATCCGAACCCGAATTTGGCACTAACGCTCGGCCTCTCGCCAGACTACACCATGCCCAAAGCGCTCAGCTCCAAACTGCTCGAAGTTTATGAGAAGGAGGGAAAAAAATTTGCCAGGTTAAGCGTGAGTTTGGCCGAAGTGATGAAGGATTATGGGATCGAAGCGGAAGATAATGTAACGTTGCTTGCCGTTGGTCAGCCGGAGCACGCTTCAACGGGATGTATGTGCGGAATCCATACCACCGTTCGCGAAATTATTCATACAGCACTTGAGGAAAGTGAGCAGGTAACATTGCTGGATTTAGAAGCTTCTTTAGAACAAATGAAACGCGGAACTTCAAAATATGTAGACGTTCTCTTATGCGTTGTTGAGCCTTATTATCGTTCAATGGAAGCGGTTGCACGCTTTCAAAGATTGGCTATAGAAATGGAAATAACCCACATAGTTGCCATTGCCAACAAAGTAAAGAATGCAGCTGATGAAGAAGCCATCCGCCAGTTTTGCAGCCAGACAGGCTTGCCGGTTATTGCGGTGATACCACTTGATCCGGCTATTTCTGAAGCTGATAAAGGCGGAGCGTTAAGCATTAAAGAAATCACGCAATCGCCCGCTTTGCAATCTATAAATTCGTTGGCGAAGAATCTTCTCCAAAATTACCAGAACTGAGGTTTCAGTTTTATCAGATTTATTGAGCAATCATACTAATCTGCTGAGGTCTGTCAAAAAAATCAGATTTCAATTCCGAATTAAATTTTACGTCTGTGATCAGGTATTCCTCTAAAATGCGGCCGTTACTGCGATAGTATTTGTTAGAATGACTAAGCATGATGTTGCCTTCGCGTTTAAAATCAGATAGAAATACTTCTTCAGGCTGTACGTTATCTTTCAACGTTGGGTAATGTTCTATTTTACGGATGAGTTTGGTAGCCGGATCAACATAAAAAACCCAGCGGTCTTTACCAATTGCCGGATCGTAGGTTACATCCAACAGAATCACTTCCTTCCCGTTGAGGGTAGACTTACCCGCATTGCGTGGCCTAACTCCGTAATCTGCAAGTCTGAACGGGAATGACATGCGGTAAAGGGCCATTTCGCTGGCGCAAAGCGGCGAGCAGTTCTCGTCGTCGCAAATAAATTCCTCCTCTTTGGCAAGTCGAACCGGATCTACCTCAAGCTCATTTCGTAGCGCCCAGTATCCGGTTTCGTCTCTGCTCACTTTTACCTGATTTCCCTGAGGTGTTTTTGAATTGATCAGCAATTGCTGTCCGCCAGGATTATTTTTAAAATAAAATGTCTCTTCCGACTGTTTGATTACATCTCCGGTTTCATTGTACAACCGATGGGCTCTAACAAAGCTGCCGTCCTGAATACTTTTCCACTGATCTATCCCTCCGGCGGCTTTGATCATCTCTTTCACCAAAGTTTCACCAGATGGAGGGGAAAAGATCAGCCAGAAAGCGAAAATGCCTGCGGCTAACCCAACGATGCATGCGAAGGCAGTTTTTACCAACCGAACCCGTCTGATGGTAATCGGTTTGATCAAATCTTTAACCTCCATTGATGCCTGCCAGGGCACGCTTACGTTTTCCTGATCTTTTGATTTAAACGGACTTTTCATGAGCTGTAAATTAACGTTAGTAATTTAAATAAAAATTGCCGAACCGACTAATAATCAGTAGGGTTCTAAACTAAATTTGTTTGACTTGGGTCTGAAGGTCTACTCCCGATATCTGCGAAATCCATTCGTTGATCTTTAAAAACGCTATGGGTAAAGCTTTTTCTACTTCAGGGCTGAGGCCGATGCCGATTTCTTCATGTTGCTCTGACTCGCATCCCAAAAAGATAACCTTTTCCGGCAATACTTTTAGCGCTTTAGCCATCATCAGCGCCTTTAACGGATTGATGTAGTGCATGTCTGCTAAAAAATCATTTTGCTCATCGGCCGGAAGCTTGCTTATGTCTTTTACCTCAACTTCTTTAAAATGTATCGTTCCGGCCGGTCCGCCCCACTTTACGATATCCAATAAGATAAGCACATCGTAATGATCAAAAAACTGTTGCACCAGATGGATTCCTGCCGAGCCAATTTCCATCACTTTTACCGATGACGGAAACGTCCCCTCATTTTGAAATTTTTGCGCCAGCAACACGCCAAAGGCATCATCCTGACGTAATTCATTACCCACGCCAGCAATTAAAATTTTAGGACGGCTAATTGACATCGGCGATAGCAAAATTATTTTCGGGCAGCTTTTTATCAAACTCCATATTCGAATGCCGGCTGTCTGATACAAGTCGTCCGGGCATATTCAGGCCGGTGGCGGTGTACCCTTTACGCACTGCCGGAAGCAGCAGACCGCCGGTCCTTTCAAATTCTTCATAACGGGTATAATCCCAATAATTGTCTTTTCCGTTAAACGAATTTGCAAGAAGTTTACCGGTGCCGGGTTCAAAATAATAATACCAGATATGATCGGGATTACTGCCTGCGCCTTTAATATAGGATGTTTTAATAAGCTGAGCATCCGTACCGTCTTTCAGCTTTACCCTGCCCATGTATTCTGCCTGTATCCCCGGATCTTTCAATTTAAAGGGCATACACATCACAAACTGAGAACCGAAGCTTGAGTTCCAGGCGCCGTCTGTGTCCTTTTGCTCCGTTTGTATTTTGCCGTTGTAAAATTTTCTCGCCTTTTGTCCGTCGTGCATCAGCATTACGGCAGTGTCATTGCGCATGTAGGTGAGTTTTGCCCGAAATTCTGGTTTTATCATATAATCCAGGTGCATATCTGTTTGCCGGCTCATTTGCCCGGTACTGTCAAAACTTGATGACTTCTTATCAAAAGAGAGGGTTTTCTTCTGTTGCCAAACATCATATCCGCCGGCATATTCAATCGCCCGGTCAATAATTATTTTAGAAGAATCATCCATGACGATGGGCAGATCGGCTGTTACCACGTTTTTTTGCCCGCAAGAAATCGCTAGCAGACTGAAATAAATAATTGATGCAAATGAGTTTAGTTTAGCATTCATAAGACTACATATTGAGACCGATTTTTATGGTTCCTTCAGCACTTGCCGTAACCGGATATTTTTTCAGCTTCAAAAGCGGATTTCCTTCCATCAAACCATCAGAAAGGCGATAGTTGCAGCCGTGCCAGGGGCAGATAAGATATTCATGGTTTACCTTCGCTCCGTCAAGCGGAAGCGTTGTGTTGCCGCAGGCGTTTTTAAATGCGTGCAATGCTTCCGCAGTTTTAACAATTAAAATGTTTTCTCCGTCCTGCGCATATTTGTAAGCGGTATTTTCCTTCAGGTCTGTCATATTTCCCACCGGCAACCAAAGCGGGTAACCGGCTTCCGGATTAACGCCCGCTAAAATCTCCTGTGCCAGAATGCCATTTTGAATATCGGTGTGAAACAGGTCGTAGAGGCTGAACAGAAGGTTTACTGTTTTATCATGCCGCATTTTTGCCTGCAAATCGGGATGATTAATCACAATTTCTTTAAATAACCGCGTTAATGCCTCGCGGTGCATCATATCGAAGTTTTTTAACAAATCCTGAAAATCGTTCTTGACTTTCGGGTAAGGCAAATCCTCAACGCCGGCGATGAGTTGTTCGGTTTCCGAAACCAGGCTTTCGTATTCGGTATCTGTTAAAAATATTCCTTCCATACTTGTTAGTGCTGATGACGGGCATCTGCACAATTGTGCACGCAATCTTCCAGTTTCTCTCCTTCGTGATAGCAAAATTCGCAATCAGGGCCGCATTCGCCGTGACCGGCCTTTTGCATTCCTTCAAACGCATTTCTGAAAATGCCGCCCGCCTCTTTTTTGCCCGCCGGGGTTAACTGGAATGTGCTGCTATCGCTAAAATTTTTGTTGTTTTCAATTTGTATAAAACCGGCATCTAAATTTATCTTTAAATGGTACAAAAGGTTTTCTTTGCCAGTGTCTAACAGGGAAAGCAAACGGGATATGGGGACCGCCGCGGCGAGGCCTTCACCATCCATCCAGTATAAAACCTGTAGAATTTCTTCCCTCCAAAATAAAATATCAAGCGCCTGCTTACTATTGTTAGGATTTTCAGCCATCATATTGCAATTAGCGTATCTCCGAAAAGAGGCTTAAATTTAATGATTTCTGTACCATCATTTGACGAAAGATTTTGCAGCGTATCAATGAGCTTGGGGATGGCTGCCCGCATTTCTATGGTAAATTCTTCACCGGCCTGTTCCGGTCCCGGCTCTACATCTACAAAAAACGTATGATCCGGCCATATCTTAAAATATTCGCCGATAATTAGCAGGTTTTCTACCGAAATGACTCCCGTTACCGCATCGCCCACGCAGCGCTGGATCAACTCTTCATCCGGAAGTTGCCCCATCCACTTAAACACAGTTATCTCGCCAATATCCCGACCAGAACGCTCAATGGCCGAAAGTAGAATAATGCGCTGAGGCTTGATTTCCATTGATTGAAATTTCTGAACAATGGCAATCGGCCCCCAATTTAGTTCGTCAATTTCCACCCCCTCTCTCCATTTCAATGTCTGGAGTTTGGGCAGCAGGGCAGAGCCTATGGAATGGTTACAGAGGTTATGGTACCCAACCGTGCCAATAAAAGTTCTTTGCATCGTCAGAAATTCCGCTGAAATTCAACACTCATTCCAGACCACATGCGCAGGTAGTTACTTCTCTGGTAACCATATAATCGCTGTTGGCCACCTGGATGTGTGTGGTACAGGGCATACACGGGTCAAAACTTCTGATGGCCCTTAAAATGTCAATGCCTTTAAATTTCTTATCGGGATTATCGAGTTCGATGTTTTCCAGAATTGGTGTGTTCAGAACTGCTTCTTCATACGGCCCGGGAGTTCCCCAGGGTGTATGCGGCGAAGCGTTCAGCGTAGAAGGCGTTAAGATTTGGTAGTTGGCTATTGCTCCGTCATCAATAACTAAATGATGGGTTAAAAACCCCCGGCCTGCGCCCCAAAAGCCCACGCCTATTTGAGTACCTTTCTTTGGGATGCTGAAAGGCGTGCACATACTGGTTTCGCCTTTTCGCAAATAATCCATGGCCATATACCAGTTATCCAACGCAACAAGGGCCGAGTAGGGAATACAAAACGCCCGTGCCCGGTTTCTTTCAAAGGCATTCCATACTTCCGGAATGTGCCACTCCATAGTTGCAGCCGGCAATTTATGCTTGGGCATGTGTAAAATCATGCTATGGCCGGTAGGCTCAACAAAACGGCGTGAAACTACCTTATTGGCTTTGGCAGTGATATATAAACGAGCGTATGCTCCAGCCTCAACACTGTTTCTATCCCAGGTTGGGCAGGTATCCCATGTGTATCGGTCACGCCAACTTTGCTTGCCCGGTTTGGCAATGGTTTCCTTATTCCAGGGATGATTCGGACTTAACGGCGTACCCTCTATATCAGTTTTAAAACGATGGCCATCCCATTTTTCGTAGTAGGAGTGTTCCACAAATTCTTCCAATCCGGCGTTGATCTGCTTTAGATTTGTGGTAATCAGTTCGCCATCAATTAATACCCCCGGCGTGGACCAGCGGGCATTGCCCCATATGTCGCAATTTTTAAAGGAAGCGTCGTAGTAATCCGGGTGATCCCAAACTCCGGTTTCTATCATCGTGGCCGGTCGGGCTCCCACCTTCGCATAATCCGGGTTGCATTCCAGAAAAAAGTCGAACACATCATCCCACAGACCCACTACTTTTTGTCCGTAATCAAAAAATTTGATCAGACGCTGGTATAGTTCGTTCAACACGGTGATATTGATGGTGACAGACAGGCCGCCCGGCACAACCGATTGCGGATGAGGATACTTTCCACCAATCAGAACGTAAGCTTCGCGGGCAACGCGGGTCATTTCTAAAGCTTCAATATATAATTTCCCGGTAAGGGGATTGAGATCGTGCATAATCTCAATCATAGTTTCATAACCGTGGACGGCTTTGTTTTTTGCTGCGGTGATTTTGGCTTTTTCGACAATTTCCGGATTCGTTTCGCTTACAAGTTGCTCCGAATAATCGGGGCCGGAAAGCAGGAAAAGGTGCAGGGGGTGATCGTACAAATATTCCAGGGCGAGCAGCATGTTGCGCATAACAATAGCCAATGGGGGCGGCTTAACATCCAGTGCCATTTCTATAGCAAGCGCAGAAACGGCAGAATGTACGCCGCCACAAACGCCGCAAGCCCGGCTGCTGATATAAGCTGCATCTAACGGGCTCCTGCCTTTCAAAATAATTTCATATCCCCTGAAAAGGGTGGCCATTGAATTGGATGAGATCACCTTCCGGTTTTCAAGATCTACCACGCTGTGAAATGCGAGTGCGCCAGCAATCCGGGTTACAGGGTCATAATCAACATTTTTTAAAAAACCGTTCTTTCCTAATAACTCTTTAAGCTTGTCTTCGTTTTTTCCCAGGTCTACTACATTATAAGAATACGGGTTGGAAACGCCTTCTTTCAGCGTGGCATTGCCCTGATCATCAAACTCTATGGGGAGATTTTTAAAACACATATTATGAAATTATTTACAGTTTTAATACCCGTGCAATAGACACCAGATGTGTATTTACTGATGACAAACCCCCATGAAGCTGCTCAAGGGCACCGTTAATTACGGTTAATTTTTCTGAAAGCGGCAACGTGTCATTTTCAATTTTTTGCAACCCAGCGGCCAAATCCCGCAGATGACCGGCACCCCGGAACAAATAAATGATAACACCCACAAGGTAGATAACTAACACCAGTACAACAAGTGCAACTACAATTAAGGTGGCTATAAAAAGGTAATCTCCCATGTTAGTTAAATTTTATTGATCGGGTTGCCATAACACCTTCTATGGTTTCTGCATTCGAATTTATCTCGCCTGCACTGTTCAAAATGCCGCCCGCCACATCAATGGTGCTGTCTAACGCCGATACATGTTCTGTATTTGCTGCAATGCCCATTCCGGCTGTTTTCATCTCCCGCAGGTATCTTTCGATATTTCGGGCGGCGATAAGGGTTTTGTGCAGCAGCCTGATTATTATCGGTAGCAGCAGTACGGCCACAATCAAAACCACAATCCACAGCGTATAAACTATTTCGGGCATAATTACACGTTTTTTTGTTTCAGGGCAAACTGAATAGTGCCCTCTAAATGGTTATTTACAACTTTTAAACCTGCTGCGGTTTTTATCAGCGTTTCATTCAGTTGAGTAACTTCTTTTGGAAGATGCCCGGTTTCTGTTTCTATAGCCCGTAGCCCCAGCCTGAGTTTTGCAAGGAAGCTGTTTCCGTTGCCGCCAATTTTGTCTAAAAGCGTTTGAATACCGGAAACGAAGTAAATCAACGCTCCAACAAAAACCAGCACTAGTAAAACGGTTAAAATCATGAGCCAGGTAATCATCTTACTTATCTTTTATGGTTTAAAACACATGCCGGGCAGCCCGGGCATATTCCCGCATGACTTTCTATTGCTTTTGCGCCGCCAATTATTTTCACGGCGGTATCGTAAATTTTAGATACCACCTGGTTTGTAACTTTTAAATAAATAGGTATCTGGATGGTGTTATTTGCAACCAGCTTGCCCTCGGTCCAGATCTGATGAACACCACCCAAAATTTTTCTTGCTGTATTCCTGATCAAAAGAAGGAGGATGGCAACAACAATTGTTACCACTAGACCAATAACCAGGGAGATAATCCAGACAGTCTCCAATGTTTCTCTATTTACATTCTCCATAATTAGGATGATTTTTCAGTCTCATGTAACGCGGTTGCAACAGCCGCCGCATTTTGCAGGATATTTTCGGCGTCGGCTGAAATATCAATGGCGCTGTGGTTTGTTTTTTGCAATTCCCAAATGCTCAACGTGTTTTGTTTTATTTTGCTTACAATTTCGAGAGCGGCGGTGGCCAGTTTGTTGATCCGCAAAGCGGCAATCAATATCAGAATCAGCAAGACCGCGGCTATTAGCACAATTGCTCCTGCAATTGCCAGTGCTATATAAAAGTGATTATAGAATTCTGCGTCGTCCATCTTAATGTTGTTCGGTTTCTTTTTCGGCTCTGGCCGATGCATGTCCGTTTTGTTGCTGCGAACCCGGGCGCACACTGTTGTAAAACTGAATTTTGTTGTAAAAATAATGGGTAACTTTTTGTAAAGCACTGGCCTCTTCAACGTGCCCCCAGCCAGAGGGAACATGGTTGTTTCTGTTCCACATGGGCGTGCGGTTGGCGTACATCATAGAGAAGCGCCTTAAATTCCTTATAAAAAAACCAGTAGCTCTGGAAGTGGTTGATGATACGATGGTGCCCGGAGGCTTGGTATAAAACGGAGAAAAATTATCCGGGAAGCCCGGCATGGTACACCCAATACAGGGAGCGCCTACATTCATACATCCGCCCACATGATTTATGGCTCCACGCTTATTAATGTTGCATTGCACAACGGGCCCCCAGCAACCAATTTCTACAAGGCACTGTTTGTCGCCGAATTTTTCGGCGAATATTCCTTCTTCGTAAAATCCACCTCGTGTGCAGGTTTGATGCACCGTATCTGTAAACAGCCAGGCCGGTCTTCCCAGACTATCAAACTCCGGCAACGGACCTATTCCCTGTAAAAACATCAAAACCGCCGCTACCGTTTCGGTAAAGTTATCACCCTGAGGTGCGCATCCGGGAATATTTACCACCGGCAAGCCAAATGTGCTGCGATAATCTTCACCTAAAAAATCCATCAAACCCATAGAGCCGGTGATATTTCCGGCTGCCGCCGGGATTCCGCCCCAGGTAGCACAGGTTCCGATAGCGATTACAGCCGCTGCATGGGGCGACATCAGTTTCAACATGTCCGCAGTGGGAAATGGCTGCGGCTCCCCGTCTACCATCCGGGTACCCAAACCTGCCCAATATCCTCCGTTTTCGTCGTTTAAACGTTCGTCGGCGATGGAGCCTTCGTAAACTACCACAAATTGTTTATCAAGTTTGCCTTGCGAGGCGAGGTGAAAAGGAGCCATAAACTCTTCGCCGGCTTCTACTGACAGTACCGGATGATGCAGGTTTATTTTGGGAAGACCGGGCATGTTACCCGTCATCAGGGCTTCGGCAGAGGGAGCGGTTGCACCCACCGTAGAAACCGAGCAGCCATCACAACTCATACCCGCTAACCAAAATACATGGATCTCATCTAAAGCGTCGGCGTTTTGGATCGGTTGAGAAGTACTCATTTTTTAGCGGTTTGGTTAAATTTAAAACATTTAGATTTCGCGAAAGGCTTTATTTATAGAAAACATTTTCTAATTTTCAATTTAAACGGTTGGCCAGCGTATTGTAGCCCGACTTTGAGATCGCATGATGAAATACACAAAGTCTATTATCATGAATAAGGCCCTGCACCTGTTTAACAGGCAGGGTTTTGTAAATGTGCGCCTCCAGCACATTGCCGACGATGGTTGTATCAGCGTTGGTCATCTGGCATACCATTTTAAAAATAAAGACAGTCTGATCGAATTAATTTACGACGAGCTCAAACAAGCCCAACAAACATCTTTATATGAGTTTAGAATGGCACATCTTTTTGAAGACATCAATAGGCAGCTTCATCTAATTTTCAAATGCCAGAAACGTTATCTCTTTTTTTATCTGGATACGTTGGAAGTTCTGCGTGCCTACCCATCTATAAAAGAAAAGCACCAGCAGCATATTGATTTTCAAATTCAACAAATTGAATGGATGTTCAATTTTAACGTTGACCGAAATTCATTTTTAATACCGCGAAATCCCGGCCAATATCACCGCCTTGCCTGGCTATTTTGGATGACAATGGATAATTGGATGTGTGCCCGGCAGATTAAAGGTCTGGACCATTTAAACGAAGATGAGTTTATAAGTGATTTGTGGGCCGTGATATCGCCTTATCTCACGCCTGAAGCACATGCAGAGCTAAACTTGTTAGCTGCTAATTCAAACATTCACTTTTATTAGTTCTGTGTCAGAGGAACTGCGTACCTGGCATATTAACCTGAACGGACAAGTGCAGGGTGTGGGCTTTCGCCCTTTTGTATTCGGGCTGGCGCACGAATTCCAAATTAATGGCTGGGTAAATAATGCTTACGATGGCCTGCATATAGAATTCAACGCCGACAACGAACTTGCCAGGGAGTTTTTGAGGCGGGTTTTAGCAGATGCCCCCAAGTTATCGCACATCCAAACACATTCTTTGCTGAGATTGCCGGATGTGGTTTACACCGGTTTTCAAATTATCGAAAGTCGGGCTGATGAACATCCAAAGCTTGGAATATCCGCTGATTTTGCTCTTTGCCAACGTTGTGCAGAAGAAATAACCGATGCGGAAAACCGGCGATACCAATATGCATTTACCACCTGCACCCAGTGCGGGCCACGTTATTCTATTATCGATAGCCTGCCCTACGACCGCCAAAATACGGCCATGAATCCTTTTTGGATGTGCGATGAGTGTACGTCGGAATACGATGATCCGACAAACCGTCGACATTTTT
>JBGTBV010000141.1:0-2764 GCA_041749185.1 Daejeonella sp.
CATATCTTCAAAATCATCGTTCACCGCTTCGTCCGGCTGATCCTGATAGGAGCTTATTTCATCGAGAATAATTTCTTTTTCTTTAACCAGTTCCTCATCCGGGAACACCGAATGAAAAACGATATCCTCAAAAAGATCCAGAGAACGTTCCAGATGCGGGTTCAAAAACGAAGCGTGGATGCAGGTATATTCTTTTGTGGTGTACGCATTCAAATCTGCTCCAACCAACTCCAGCCGATTAAGTATTTGGCTGGTGCTCCGTTTCTCGGTTTTTTTAAACAGGAGGTGCTCTATAAAGTGGGCCAGCCCGTTTTGCGCAGGTTGCTCATCTCTTGACCCGGCGTTAATAATTATGCATGCGTGCGAGATGCTGGTCGGCCCCCATTTGTGTAAAATCCGAATGCCGTTTTTAAATCTGTGAACCTGATAATCCATTTCGGCTAATTTATCAAAACATCGGCACAAAAAATTTATCGGGAGCGCAAGGCCTTAGATAAACGGATTGTTTTTACATAGCAAAGGCTTTTCGTTTTGAAAAGCCTCTGCAACATGGAAAAAATAATTACGTATTATTTCTCCTCTTTTACTGCCCATTGATTGGCAAAACTTTCTGCTATTTGCCCAAGTGTTGAATCGGCATTTTTCTCCTCCTGTAGAATCTGATCCAATAGATTATAACCCTCAGGCAACCCCAAAACATCGGCCAGGGTGCGCATTGTTCCATAAGAGGCAATCTCGTAATGCTCAACTTTTTGCGCTGCCGCGATGATGCCTAAATCCCGGGTCATGGTTCCTGCTTCTGTCTCAGATATAATACCCTCCGCTTCCTTAATCAATCCTTCCATGGCTTCACATTTTTTTGCCGACGCTTTTTCGTCAATAATCGCGAAAACCTGCTCTATTTTGATCACGTGATTTTCGGTTTCCGCTAAATGCTTATCAATGGCCGATTTCAATTCTTCGGAAGTGGCACTTTTAAGCATTTTCGGCAGTGCTTTTAAAAGATTTTTTTCGGCCCAATAGATATCTTTCAGAGAGTCAATAAAGAATTCCCGCAAGGCTGAAGATTCATCAGGAATTTCCTTGCTATTTATAGATGATTTAGTTGCCATGTTTTATTCAGATTTAGTTTTTCATGTGTTTGAAAACAACACGATAACAGTCGGATAGTTTCCTGGATCTGAAATCTAAATCGTTTCCACGAGCCTATTTAAGATTCCCTTTGTAGGTCTTCCTGAATAATTCATACCGCGGAATTGAAACCGACCGGACATAAGAACTGTTCGGGTTGTGTTCAATATAATCCTGGTGGTATGATTCTGCCCGGTAGAATTCTGTTAACGGTTTTAGTTCGGTAACAATCGGCTTTTTAAACCGGCCGGAGGCTGTGGCGTTACGCACGGCCTGTTCTGCTATCGTCTTCTCTGCCGCTGATTTATAAAAAAGAATAGACCGGTAAGATGAACCGCGGTCTGGCCCTTGCTGGTTTGGTGTGGTTGGATCATGTGAAGTGAAAAATACTTTAGCTAACTCGGCGTAACTGATGATTTTTGGGTCGTAATAAACCAAAACTGTTTCTGCGTGGCCAGTGGTTTCGGTATTCACCAGATCGTAAGTTGGGTTCGGCTTATTTCCGCCTGCGTAACCAGAAATAGCAGAATCCACTCCGGCCACGGCTTCAAAAATGTGTTCTGAACACCAGAAACAACCTTCGGCGAAAGCCGCTATTGCTTTACCTTTCGGAGCAGTGAGATTGACTTTGCGCACATCATTCTTTTTTTGCGATTGTGCGCTGCAGGCCAGAAATAGAAACGTGAGCGTAAGGATGGGTATTGTAATTCGTAAATGTTTCATGTCTTTTTAGGGTATATACGCTAATGAGCTTAAAAAGGACTTGTAATCTTTGGTGAATGGCCCTTTTAAAACACAAGCTTAAAATCTGAAAATGGTTTTATTCTTTTAACCAAGCTAAATAGTTATCCGGCCCATCCTTCCCGGTCAAGGCTGCGGTAGTTGATCGCTTCGGCCAGGTGCTCGGTTTTAATGTCTTCGCTTTCGCTGAGGTCGGCAATGGTTCGGGCCACTTTTAAAATACGGTCATACGCCCGGGCAGAAAGGCCCAACTTTTCCATCGCTTTTTTAAGCAGCAGTTGTCCAGCCTCGTCAATACGGCAAATTTCGCGAACCGATTTAGAGCTCATCTGCGCATTGCAAAATACGTCTGTTTTATCTTCGAACCGTTTGCCCTGTATCTCCCGGGCCTGCACCACACGTTCGCGAATATCTTCACTTTTTTCGGCCAGCCGGTCTGACGCGAGTTCGGAGAAATTAACCGGTGTAACCTCCACGTGCAGGTCAATACGGTCCAGCAGGGGGCCTGAAATTTTACTTAAGTATTTTTGCACCATTCCCGGCGGGCAGATGCATTCCTTTTCGGGATGATTGTAAAAGCCGCATGGGCAGGGGTTCATGGAAGCCACCAGCATGAAACTTGCCGGATAATTAACCGTGCCCCGAGCTCGCGATATGGTTACGTGACGTTCTTCCAGCGGTTGGCGCATCACCTCCAACACGGTTCGTTTAAACTCCGGCAGTTCGTCCAAAAATAATACGCCGTTGTGTGCCAGCGAAATTTCTCCCGGCTGCGGATTGGTGCCGCCGCCCACCAGAGCCACATCGCTGATGGTATGGTGCGGTGATCTGAACGGGCGGATGGTCATCAGCGAATCTGAAGCAGCCAGCTTACCGGCCACTGAATGGATTT
>JBGTBV010000142.1:0-8227 GCA_041749185.1 Daejeonella sp.
TACCGAAATGGTTTTCAGCCAGGCGGAAATGCTGAAAGCGGGTATCATGGTTGGGCCAAGGGTATATTCTACCGGAACCATTTTGTACGGCGCCGACGGCGATTTTAAAGCCGTTATAACCAATATTGATGATGCCCGCTCTGCGCTGCGCCGGATAAAAGCCGTAGGTGCGTTTACCGCGAAGTCTTACAACCAGCCCCGACGGGACCAACGCCAGCAGATAATACAGGCCGCCCGCGAGTTAAAAATGGAGGTTGTGCCCGAAGGCGGTTCTACCTTTTTCCATAACATGAGCATGATTGCCGAAGGGCCTACCGGCATTGAGCACAACATACCGGTTACCCCAATTTATAAGGACGTAAAAACGTTTTGGACCGAAAGCAAAACCGCCTATACGCCCACCCTTATTGTGAGCTACGGATCGCAAAGCGGAGAAAACTACTGGTATGATCGTACCAACGTCTGGGAAAACGAGCGCCTGCTAAATTTTACACCGCGGCATATTGTTGATGCACGGTCGCGGCGCAGAACCACTTCTGAATTTGCCGATTATGGCCATATTGAAGTAAGTAAAGCGGCAAAACAATTAGCCGAGGGCGGCACCAAAGTAAATCTGGGCGCACACGGACAGCTACAGGGTTTAGGTGCTCATTGGGAATTATGGATGTTGGTGCAGGGAGGCATGTCGCCGCTACAGGCAATCCGCTCGGCAACGCTTAACGGGGCCGAATATCTGGGTTTGGCAAAAGAGATCGGCTCGCTGGAAACCGGTAAATTAGCAGATTTAATTATTCTGGACGAGAACCCGCTCGACGATATCCGCAACAGCGAAAAAATAAGCAAGGTGATGGTGAACGGGCGGCTTTATGATGCGGAAACGATGAACGAAACGGGAAACCGGGAAAGGCCAAGGAATAAATTCTGGTGGGAAATGAGCCGGGCAGAAAACTTCAGCATCCCTTACGGAAATATCGAAACCCACACTTTTACGGTGCCTGAATGTGATTAGCAGCGTTTGGCAAACAAGGTGCATTAGGCGGATTTGATTATCTCTTTACGGCGACATTTGAAATGACCGTTCTATTGTTGAGTTTATTTAGGATAAAATAGACCAGCAGACTGAGCAACGTTGCCAGAAAACACCATATCGAAATAGTATATTCAAAATAAAATACATAAGTGGCCATATAGGTTATGATGATGAAAAGTCCGATCCACCACATGCGTTTAACGCTGGAAACGAAAGCCGGCACAATAGTCGATAACCCGTACAGAATATTGGCGGGCAGGAGCATTTCGGTTAAATGATCTATGAGATAGATGATGTGGTGATGATCTACCCTTGCCGTTACGTCTAAAAATACCAAACAGTAAAAATGGTAACCCGCCAAAAGCAGACCTGCTCCCAGTAAATAATAAAGAATGGTTTTACGCTTTGGGATATCCTCAAGCAGCAATATTGCCAGCGGAATGAACACCGGCCAGAGCAGGTGTGAGAAAATCAGAAAGCCATATTTGGAAACGTCATGCCAGCCGGCGTATGCCGGATTTGTAAACGAAAGCCACAGAAACCCCTCGGTAAATTGCTGAAAGGCAAAAAGAAAGGGGAAACTTGCAAGCAACAATTGGGTCGGGCGGGTTGTTTTCTGAACTGCCGCTACGCCGATGGCAGAAAGAATAATACCCGAACTAAAACTTGCCGTTGCAGAAAAACACATAGGAGTTTATCATAAATCTAAGGCGATTCCCATTGAACTCACCTAATACGTTAAGCCCGCAGAATTTACAAAATACTCACAGAATCATATACCAGCACTTTTTGCCAGAGTTGTTCTGATTCTCTGATAAATACTTTGTGTACATCTTCATCCTGATACTGATCCTGCTCGGCTTTAGATTTGAAAGTTAAGCTAAGGCAATAGGTGTATGAGCTATCAATAACCGGGCGGTTTGTTGCCGCGGGAACACCGATGTGTTTGCTGCTGATATATTTAGAGCTGTTTATAAACCTGATCAGTGATTTTTCAAATTGCGACCGCTCTGTTTGATCGGCCGGGTTCCTCAGCCAGAAATATACGGTATGAACGAACTCTTTTTTATCCGCCGCAGCGGAATCCGGTTGGGCCATGGCTTTGAGATCTACAAACAGGAGCGCAAGCATGAGCGCAGCCGCAACGAATAGTTTTTGCATGATATAAGATTTATATTTTTTGCTACGTTCGGGGAAGCCTTAAACATCCTGCTAAAGCTAAAAAAATTATAATAACTGTCTAAACTTGCACAGATTGTTACCGCTTGTAAACCAGCAGCAACTTATCGGCACTGTATAGATACAACATATTGGCTTTTACTTCAAAGCGCTTAACGTTTTGCAGGTTGGTGATAATCTGGTTTTCTTCGTCCATTAATTCCTCACAAAACTTTTTGGTGGTTACAATATCTTCAAATTTGAGCGCATTTCTCATCATTTCATAATCTGCAGTAAAGTTGTTGCAGGCTGCAACGCCGCTTACGCGATCTTCCTTTTGATCAAACCTGAGGGTGGCGTTACTGATGCTCAACGGCACTTTGTCAATAGAAACAAGGTTCCAGTCATCATCGCCCAGATTTTCCCTATCTGCCTGTTGATTAATAATACTGCATCCGCTAAGGAAAGCGAGACCCATAAAAACAATTGTAAAAATCAGTTTCATAATAAAATTTTAAAAACTGATGCAATAATTAGTCCTAAAAAACGGGTTGGAAGATGGCAGGCCTTTCCTACAGATCGAGGGCAATAACGTAACCGCTTGCCCATGCCCACTGAAAGTTGTAACCGCCAAGCCAACCGGTAACATCCACACATTCGCCGCCAAAATATAACCCTTTTACTTTTTTTGCCTCCAGGGTTTTTGACGACAATTCATCGGTTGCCACACCGCCACGCATCACTTCAGACTTATCATACCCCTTATCACCAGCAGGCTTTACCGTAAAATGATGAATCATTGTGTCTATTTTGTGAAGCTCCTCTTTATCTAAAGATGCCAGATTTTTCTCTACGGGAAGTAAACCGGTTAAGGCTTCGGCAAATTTGCGGGTGTACAATTCTGAAAAAAGCTTGAGAAGTGATTTGCGGCCGTTTTCCTGTTTCTGATCCCGGATTAAGTCGCGGATGTTTTCCCGCGGAAGCAGGTTGATCTCAATACTTTCGCCGGGTTTCCAATACGAAGATATTTGCAAAATTGCCGGACCGCTTAAACCCCAATGCGTAAAAAGTATGTTTTCTTCAAAACTCATGAGGCTGTTAGAAACCCTGCAGAAAATAGAATTGCCTGACAGCCGGGCGTACCAGTCTGCATCTCTCCCGGTAATAGTTAACGGCACTAAAGCAGGTGCGGTTTGGCTAAGCCGAAGTCCGAACTGCCGTGCAACCCGCAAGCCGAAATCGGTGGCGCCCATTTTTTGTATCGGTAATCCGCCGGAGGCGATGACTACTTTTGAGGTTTGAATATTGGACTGCAGCCCGTTCCGTTCAAATAGCACCTCAAAATTTCCGTCGGGCAGCCGGCTTACTGACTTGACTTCGGCATCGCACAGAATTTGCTGACCTGTATCCCGGCAAAGCGTTTCGAATACCTTAACTACATCGCGGGCGTTGTTGGTTTCGGGGAAGAGTTGACCCAGTGTTTTTTCCTTTCCATAAATGCCGTAGGTTTCAAAAAAAGCAACGGTATCGTCTACAGTAAAATTTGCCAGGGCCGATTTACAGAAATGTGGATTCTCCGAAATAAAGTTTTCGGGGGCGGCATAAAGGTTGGTATAATTGCAGCGGCCGCCGCCGGAGATAAGAATTTTGGCTCCCACCCGATCGTTCTTCTCCAAAATCAGCGTTGTTTTTCCCATCAGACCTGCCTGCACGGCGCACATCAATCCGCAGGCACCACCGCCAACTATAATCGCGTCAACGCTATTCATTTACTTTTGGTCACAAAGATATCAGAACAGCGATAAACGGGGTTATGGATTTATAATTTGATGCCTGAAAAATGAATGAAACATACTTTATTTTTTTTGCGTAAGAAATCTCAAAACTATATCCCATTGAACAATCACAGATTATCCCAGGCGTTAAACCAATTTGCCATTGCCGTGAAACAGGTGATGAAAACGCAGCCGAAACTGCACATTGTGGAGCATTTTCTAAAAACACCTCCGGATGAGCTGGAAGAAATTCTGTGCGTTTGCGAACAACTGGAAGAGTATGAAATCTGCGATATCCTTTTAACAGCCATCAAACATAAACAGAAAATTGCTGCATAAGTTGGCTTCTAAAAATTCGCTTTTCGCGAAGAACTTATAAAAATCTTTGTATCACGTTTGATTACTACCGCTTCGCTGAAATTCTTGCGAACCGGATAATTTTCCTTCTAAGCGCTATCGTCCCAGATGCATCTTCGGCCTGGCCAAAATCAGCCTGCTTTAAATTTATTCCCCAGGCATTCTTCAAAATAAATCTGAGATAAATTAGCGGCTTTAAGCTTTCGGAACCCAAAACTCCCGGTAGGTTTCGGTAAAAACAGATTGTGCGCCTGTGTTATTTTTTCTCAAAATTTCCCTTATCGGGATGGTCTTCTATTTTCAATAATCAGTCTGCCCCATAAAACAAATTGTTTACCCCGTTTAGATCAATATTTTGGCCAATAGGCAAGCAAATTCATTGTAGATAAATCTCCTCAATATTCTAAAAAAAAATAAATTAGTACCAATACTAAAAATGTGAATTTGTATTATATTAGATGTGCTGAATTTAAATTTATAGTAAATAATAGCTATTTGGAGAAACTCTACTTTCTAAGTCAATTCCGGCCTTAATTTCTTCAAACCGGGAGAAGCCCCCTGCAAGCACTCCATATATTTTTTCTGCTGTATTGATATTTCAGAAGGTTCTGCTATTCAATTCCGTTCATTCTATTAATATCCATTATATGAAAACTAAATTTACCTCTCTCCTGCTTGGGTTCATGATTCTGTTTTTTACAGGGCTGAGTGTACAGGCACAAACAGCGACACTAACTTCTGATAAGGAAGACTATGCACCCGGCACTACCGCAACGTTAACTGGAACCGGCTTCCAACCCGGTGAAACGGTAAACTTGCAGGTACTGCACGCAAATTCTCATGACAATGATCCAGTTGGTGAAGATCATGAAATGTGGGCGGTTGTTGCTGATTCCGATGGCAATTTTGAAACCACCTGGCATGTGTGCGAAGATGATTGTTTGGGAGAGCTATTAAGGGCTACTGCTATCGGACAATCTTCGGGTGAGAATATATGGCATGAATTTACAGACGATGCAATCATATCAACTTCTGCCGGTGGTAATTGGAATTCTACAGCCACTTGGGCTGGTGGGGTTGTTCCGGGAGCTGGTGATGATGTTACGATTGCGGTTGGTGCAACCGTAACAGTTACAGATAATAGGTCAGCACAAAATATTGTACTCGCTGGAGGAAACGGAAATACAACGCTTCAAATCAACTCTGGGATTATGTTAATGGTTTCTGGAGGTGTAACGATTAATTCGCCAGGCTCCAATAATAAAACAAATACAATTGCAGTCGGTTCCGGCTCGGTTAGTGTCGGAGGCAATTTATCAATTACTGGTACTGCAAATAGTATGGGAGTTACCAGTAGAAAAAGTGAGTTAACAGCCAGCACAGGTTCAGTAAATGTTGACGGAAACATAACTACAAATGCTTCTTTGGCGAATGCTTCTCTAACCTTTTCAAGCACTGGTATTTTAAATATCGCCGGGAGCTGGACACATGGTGGTTCCTTCACAAAATCAACCAGTACAGTCACTTTTGATGGAGGAACTCAAGCGATAGCTGGTGGTGTTGCTCTTGACTTTAATATTTTGACAATTGCAAATGGTTCTACTACGACAGGAACAACGGCACCAACTGCAACAACTTTTAACATAAATGGGGGTGGAAAATATGTTCAAACCACAAATAGTGGAATAGTACCCGGTGCGACTAAAAATTTCGCCACAAATAGCACCTATGAATGGCAGACAGGAGGAGGCGCAACATTCCCATCAGTCTCGGGAATTGCTTTTGGAAATTTAACGATCAATACAGCCTCAGGTAACAATACTGCTGGCGGCAATCTAACCACAGTCAACGGAAACTTGTATATTCAAAATACCACCGGTGGTTCCTACAGACTTGCATCGACTACCAGTCCTGTCGTTACTATAGGAGACAATTTACAGGTTGGTGCCGGTTTTTTAAACTTTTCTACGGGGGTAGGAACACCAACTGTAAATGTCACAGGAAATGTTCTTATAAATGGTGGAACTCTACAGCCGATGACAAGTACAGGTGTTCCGATACTCAATGTCTCGGGCAATTGGAATAACAACGGTCTTTACGCACCTGGAACAGTTACAGTTTCTTTTAACGGAGCAGCTCAAACCATTGGTGGAACCAACCCAACCACTTTTGGCAGTTTAACAATTGCCGGCACCGGAGATAAAACGTTAGGTAATAATATTGCGGTCAATGGGATTTTGAATTTAACCGGAAACCTGGTCACAACCGGCTCCAATGTGCTTACTGTTACTTCAACAGGTTCTATAATTAACGGCTCACCGCTGTCTTATATAAATGGCAAACTTGCCCGTGGATATAGTGGTACCGGTTCAAAAGTTTTTCCGGTTGGTAAGGGTGGAAATTACCGCCCAGTTGCTCTTAATTATACCGCTTTATCCCCAGCAATCAGCACAGTTACTATAGAACAATTTGAAACCGGTTTTACTGGCACACCGCCATTAGGAACTGCTCAACTGGGAACCAGATATTGGAGCATAACAGAAACCGGCAGCGCTTCCAGAACTTATGAGCTAACACTAAATGCCGGAGGTTTAACACAGGCTCCTGGAAGTTCAGTAAGGATGCTGCAGTATAATGCAACACCTTCTCCTACTACACTTTCACATGCTACCACAGCAACTGCATTGCCTGAAATTCCAACCGGTTACAGGAATTCTACAGGTTTAACCTCTTTCAGCGATTTTGCATTAGGTGAAACGGTTAGCACGACTACAACAGCTAACAATGTTATAGCAACTTATGGAGACGCTTCGGTGAATCTTACTGCAACCGTATCGCCTTCTGCAGCAACGGGAAATGTGGAGTTTTTTGTAAATAATGTTTCTGTGGGAACATCTGCCATTGTCTCCGGAACTGCAACATTTGCTTATAGCCTAAGCGGTGTTAATGCCGGTACCTATTCAATTAAAGCAAGTTATTCGGGAAGCGGAACTTATCAGGCAAGCAGCAGTGAGCCTGCGACAAACGGAACGCTGACCATCAATCAACGCGACATCACCATCACCGCCGATGCAAAAAGCAAGACCTATGGCAATGCCGATCCGGCGCTGACCGCACAGGTAACATCGGGTGTGATTCAGGGAACCGATGCGGCAACTGGTTCGCTGGTGCGTGCCCCGGGCGAGAATTTTGGAACCTATGCCATCAGCAAAGGCAGCTATACCTACGGAAGCAATTACAATGAAACCTTTGTCGGAGCAAACCTGACCATTGATCAACGCGATATCACCGTCACCGCCGATGCCAAAAGCAAGACCTACGGCGATGCCGATCCGGCGCTGACCGCTCAGGTAACTTCGGGCGTGATCCAGGGAACCGATGCGGCAAGCGGAGCTTTGGTACGGGCCCCGGGCGAGAATGCCGGAAGCTATGCCATCAGCCAGGGAACCTATACCTACGGAAGCAATTACAACGAAACCTTTGTGGGTGCTGACCTGACCATCTATCAACGCGACATCACCATCACCGCCGATGCCAAAAGCAAGACCTACGGCGATGCCGATCCGGCTTTAACCGCACAGGTAACTTCGGGCGTGATTCAGGGAAGCGATGTTTCAAGCGGCGCTTTGGTACGTGCCCCCGGAGATAATGCCGGAACCTATGCCATCAGCCAGGGAACCTATACCTACGGAAGCAATTACAATGAAACTTTTGTCGGGGCCGACCTGACCATCAATCAACGCGACATCACCGTCACCGCCGATGCCAAAAGCAAAACCTACGGCGATGCCGATCCGGCTTTAACCGCACAGGTAACTTCGGGCGTGATCCAGGGAAGCGATGTTTCAAGCGGCGCTTTGGTACGGGCCCCCGGAGATAATGCCGGAACCTATGCCATCAGCAAAGG
>JBGTBV010000143.1:0-26650 GCA_041749185.1 Daejeonella sp.
CCGGGCCAGACGGCAATGTGCAGGTCTTCGCCCAGGCCGTATAAAGCGGTACGGGGCAGGGGCATCCAATTTTCCCAGCAGTTTAACCCGCCAAGTGTAAATTGTTTTAGCGGATGTACCTGCAAACCGTTTCCATCTCCCGGAGCCCAGGTAAGGCGTTCTTCGTAGGTGGGCTGCAGCTTGCGGTGTACCGATTTTATCTGGCCAAACTGGCTGATATAAACCAACGAGCAGTACAGACTGTGCCCGCCCCGGTTTGCCGCCCGCTCGATAATGCCCAGATAAATGGCAACTTTATTTTCTTTGGCGAGTGCGCAAATACTGTCCAGATCTCCTTTTTCAATTTGCACGGCATTGCGGATGTAATGCGCATGCACTTCTTTTTGGATTGTAGAATTCCACTGAGCGCCGTTGGTTAAGGCCAGCCAAAAGGGGTAACCGGGCAGCAGTCCTTCGCCGAAAACAATAAGTTCACACTTTTCGGCAGCAGCTTCGACAATACATCCGGCTACTTTTTCCAGGGTTTTTTCTTTATTGAGCCAAACCGGCGCAATTTGCGCCATGGCAACTTTTAAGGTGTTCATTTGTGGAGTTGCGGATTAAAAAGTTTTTAACGAACCATGGGGAGGTATTTATGCCGGTTTTCAAAAAGAATCCAAAACAAAATGGCAAACAACACCAGCGCCAGGGGCAAACCGGTGGGGGCGTTGATAATATGGGTTAAGAGAATGCCCACCATTACCGGCAAAATTATGACGGCGCCCAGGGCCCGGGTTTTGGGGATGATGATGACCAAAATGCCGCCAATAATTTCGGCAATGGCAACCAGCGGAATCAACCAGCCGATGGATAAAAACGCGGTCATGAGGTTGAGCAGGCCCTGAGGCAGATCATCAGGTACCGGCATGTAGTTTAAAAATTTATTCAGGCCGGCGTTAATAAACATGAGGCCGAAGAGCAGAGTGACAACGAAAAGGATTTTATTTTTCATGATTTTACTGGTTTAGGGGTAAAGGCTTTGGCTAAGTCGGCGGCCTTACCGGCACAATATAAACCGGCACTTTGTAAGATTAAAAGTAGAAAAATTTCGAAATTCATATTCGCAGCCTTTTTGAATCCTTAAACAAACGATAAAGCATTATTCAACCGATGTACTACCGTAGCTTATTTGTAAGGCCAAATGCCTGGTTTACAAAAGCCTAAAATGCATATCAGCCAATGATCATTCTTTCGCTTTTAAAGGTTTGTAATTGTTCCTGGTTTTGATTGCTTTTGATAATATATTTTAAAACGCCGCTTAGCAACCCTATAATTACTCCTATTAACAATGTATAACCCAAATCTGGTTGCATAACAAGCATTGCTAATAAAGGTATTTCGGCAAAATAAGGCACCAGAAACAACCAGATGAAAGTTACACAAAGGTTCAATAGCAGATAAAATATAGTTTTTTTGTTTTTTGAAAAATTAACCAAAAATGACTGGTTTTTCCACTTGTTGAGGCGCAGCAAGAGGGAAAGGAAGCTCCACATAAATACACCGAAAATGGCGTATCTGAAATATATTTCATAAGGGATGTAGGCCACCTTTTCTTGTTTGATTAGTCTGATGATAACACCGTCCATCAAATTACGAACAGCAGAAAAACTATTTATATTTGTTAAGATAACGATCCCGAAATTTTGCTCTGGTAATAAATTAATTGCGCTGCTGTAGTTTCTGGTTAGTCCAGAATGCCTCACAGAATGCAAGCCATTCCAATCTCCAATAGAAAAACCCATTCCGTAGCGGGTTGAAAATGGAGATTGCATCTGTTTTAAACTTTCTTTTGAAATTAGACTGTCGTTCGCTAATTCGCCATTTTTGAGTAAAACTTGTAAGAATTTAGATAAATCTTTTGCATTAGAAGCGATATCGCCTGCTGCAATTCCATTGTTATTATACTGAAAACTTCTTTTCACAGGGATACCGAACAGGTATTGATAGCCATTTTTGAGCCCAAAATCCTGGCTTTGCTGGTAAGTAGCAAACGTATTTTCCATTTTAGCGGGCTTAAAAATATAGCTTTCTACATAGTCTGAATATTTTAAATTACTTGCTTTTTGAATAATTTGCCCTAAAAGTTGATAATTCAAATTGCAATAGATATGCTGTTTTCCTATGGCTTTTTCATCTGCATTTAGCGATAAAATATAGCGCTTATAACTAATTTCTATCTGTGCCTGATTAGTACTTTGAGGCGTAAAAAAGCCTGCATTTTTCGGCAATCCGCTCGTTTGATTGAGTAAATTTCTAACGGTGATTTTGTTAGATATTTCTTTATTATTGGTTTCAAACCAGGGCAGATGTTTTTTTACAGGGTCGTCTAATTTAATTTTACCCTGTTCCACCAATTGCATTACTGCTATTGCTGTAAAGGTTTTGCTTATTGAGCCAATTAAATAATTCCCATTGCTATTGTCATCGCCAAATTCTTTAATATGCAAAATACTGTCACTATTAGTGATCGCAATACTGATATTGGGAATATGCCAGATTTTCATTTGTTTTCTCAAAAAAATATCAATCTCGTCGAAATTTTTTTGAGCAAAAACATTGCTATTAGCTACTAATAAAAAACCGGTGATTATTATTTTCCATTTCATTTGGTTGCCTTAGAATTACGAATACGTATTAAATATACGAATCCCAATTAATCCGGCAACGTGATTATCGGACGCCTGAAATCGGCTATCTAATTGTTAGATTTTCGTTTAGCCCCTTGCTCTCAAATTATTCCCCAACATAGAAAACGGGGTTTAGAAAACCCCGCCAATGCAAGCGGGTTTCTGGCGTTTGTGGGCTGAAAATATTCAGATCAAATCCTGCTATACCACCGTAAATAGCAGCCCGGCACCGCGTAACCTAAACGGGATGGAAGGCAGTGTAGCCGCAGGCGAAACTACAGCGCACAGCCCGACCGCAGCCTCCAAAGTACCCCAGGTTTTGCTTTACAAAATTACTTAACCGGTTTGTAAAACGATTTCGCGAAACTAATCCTGTAGATTAGAAAGGCGCTGAGGTCGCTTCCTATTCTATTTTGGTTCGGTAAGCTGGGTTAAAAAGTGGCGCACTTCCAGCGGGTCTCGCAGGTAGAACCTTGCCGCCGATAGGGTGCTGCCTACCTTTACGGTGTAGGCGCTCTCGGGCAGGGCTTTAAAAATATCTTCATCGGTATGGTCATCGCCCACGGCAAAAACGAAGTCGTAATTCTGCTTGTAAAGGTGCGCCAGGGCGGCTTTTCCTTTGTTAATTTCCATGTTTTTAATTTCGATGACTTTGTTGCCCGGCAGCAATTGCAAACCCTTGTCTTTGATGAGGTAAATGAGGTTGTTGATGAGTTCGTTCGAGCGCAGTTCGCCCATGCCGGTGGGAGTTTTACGATAATGCCATACCAGCGAGTAGCTTTTTTCTTCGATAAACGAGCCAGGTGTGCGGTCTACATAGGTGTTTAGAATCGGAAAAATGTCTTCTTTCCACAGATCGTCTAATCCACGAACGCTCTGCCAGCCTTCGTGTTTGTTTTTTTGCCAAACGCCATGTTCAGATATCATGTGTACGTTGGTTTTGCCAAACCATTCTTCCAGCTTTATGTAATCTCGGCCGCTAATTACCACCACCTCGTTCGCGGGGTCGGCGGTTAGATTGTTGATAATCCGGTACAATTCTTCGTCGGGCGTGGCTTTGTTAATATCGGCTTTAAAGCCTACCAGCGTGCCATCGTAATCTAAAAAGATGAGCCGCTTTTTTGCCTCGCGGTATTTTTCCCTGATGCTTCCGCTGATTTTCTGATCTAAATGCCGCGACTGCATAGATACCTGCATCTCCTTTACTTCGCGGAGTTTCTCCATGTAGATTTTTACCCAGTGATACACGTTAAATTGCGAGACTTCCTGCCGCATTTGTTCCATACGCTGGCGCTGCTCGTCTAAGGGCATGTTCAGAGCGGTTACAATCGCCCGCGTAATATCGCCAATGTTGTTGGGGTTAACAGTGAGGGCTTCTACCAGTTCTTTAGATGCCCCGGCCATTTCGCTTAGAATTAAAACCCCGGTATTTTGCGTGCGACTGGCTACGTATTCCTTGCTTACCAGATTCATTCCATCACGCATGGGCGTTACCAGGCCAATGTTTGCGGTGTGGTAAAGTGCAGACAATGTAGTAATTGGAAAAGAGCGGTAGAAATACAGAATCGGTGTCCAGTCGAGGGTTCGGTAAAGCGAATTGATATTGCCCACGCGGTTGTCAATTTTATCACGCAGCTCTTTGTACTGAGGTACCGTATCCCGGGATGGCACTACAATCATGTAGAGCACTATTTTTTCCAGATATTCCGGATAGGATTCCAGAAGCAGTTCAAAAGCCTTTAAGCGTTGCAAAATGCCCTTGCTGTAATCCAGCCTATCTACCGAGAGGATGAGTTTAATATTTTTAAAGGTATCATGCAGGTGTGCTATTTCCTTTTTAACATCTTCCTGCTGCGGCAGTTCGGCGTATTTTTTATCGTCAATTCCCATCGGAAAAGCTTCGGCAACTACAGGCCGGTCGCCAACGGTTACAATGTTTGATGAGGAGTTGTAGGGCAGAATGCGTGCCGCGGCGTTTAAAAAATGCTGAACATCATCATAGGTGTGGAAACCGATCAAATCTGCGCCAAGCATACCTTCCAGCAGTTCGGCACGCCAGGGAATGAGCCTGAACATTTCGTACGACGGAAAAGGGATGTGCTGAAAGAAGCCGATGGTGAGGTCGGGCTGTTCGGCCCGGATCATGCCGGGCAGCAACAGCAATTGGTAATCGTGTATCCAGATGGTATCGCCCGGCTGGGCGATGGCCAGAACGGCCTCCTTAAATTTTTGGTTCACCGATTGGTAAAAATCCCAGTTAGACTGTTGATAATTAGAATAAGTTGAGGCGTAATAATGGAAGATGGGCCATAAAATTTCGTTAGAAAAACCTTCATAATACTCGCTGATCTCTTCCTGGTCTAAAAAAACCGGCATCAGTTTGAGCTTTTTTAGACCTGCCGTAACCTCTTGTTGCTGTTCCTGATCATTAATTTCCAGACCCGGCCAGCCTATCCACACGTTTTCTCCTTCCTGATAAATGGAACCAAGGCCTGTAGCTAAACCGCCTTCACTGCGGCTGAAGCTTAGTTCTCCGTTTTCTTCTACAATTTTTACCGGGAGCCGGTTAGATACAATAATAGTTTTGCTCATGATATTGATTTTGTATAGGGATTACTGATAACTTAAACATTTAATAGTTTGCAGGGGGTATTAGTTTCATTTTATTTACTAATTTCCTCTTTTAGAAAAAGTTTACGGCTGTTTATTCTCTGTTCTTGATGTATAAAAAACCTTCTTTAAAGTTCTGGCAGATACTGAATATGAATTTCGGTTTTTTCGGTATCCAGTATAGCTTTGGCCTTCAGCAAACCAACATGAGCCCCATCTACTCTTACCTGGGTGCTGATGAAGCAAGTTTGCCCTTTTTATGGTTGGCAGGCCCCATGACGGGGCTTATCATTCAGCCCATTGTGGGAGCCATGAGCGATAAAACCATCAGTAAGTACGGCCGGCGGAGGCCTTATTTTTTAATTGGCGCCATACTGTGCAGCGTCTGCCTGTTTGCCATGCCTTTTAGCAGTAGTTTATGGATGGCCGCCAGTTTGTTGTGGATACTGGACGCGGCAAATAACATTACCATGGAACCTTACCGGGCTTTTGTGAGCGATAAACTACCGCCCCGGCAACACTCGCTGGGCTTCTTAACACAAAGTTTTTTTACCGGCCTGGGCATTACACTTGCCAACTTTACACCAGCAATTGTGGTATCGCTGGGCTTAATCAGCATAAACGCCCGAAGCAGCAATAACATTACCTACACTACCTACGCAGCCTTTATTATCGGCTCAATGGCTTCCATTGGCGCTATTATTTATTCGCTTATAACTACCCGCGAAAACCCGCTGACCGCCGAAGAACTTGCCGAGATAAAAAGTAAACCCAAGGGCTTCATCAATGTTTTCCGGGAGATTGTGGATGCCATTAAAGATATGCCCTCCACCATGAAACAGTTGGGTGTTGTTTACCTTTTTAACTGGTACGCCATGTTTATTTATTGGCAGTACATTACACTGGCCCTGGCAAAAACTATCTATAATACAACAGATCACAATTCGGCGGCTTTTAGCAATGCGCAAATATTAACCGGGAAGGTAAACGGCACGTATAATATTGTAACTTTTTGCGTGGCGTTTCTGCTGGCGTATTTCGCCCGCAAGGTGGGGCCTAAAAGCGTGCACTTTGGCAGTTTGCTGATGGCTGGAATCGGGCTGATCAGCATCCCGTTTATCCGTAATGAGTATCTTCTCTTATTCCCGATGATTGGTTTTGGTATCGGCTGGGCCAGTATGATGGGTACACCTTATGTCATGCTTGCCGGAAGTATTCCGCCGCAGCGTACCGGAGTGTACATGGGTATTTTAAATATGTTTATTGTGCTGCCTATGTTGTTGCAAACGGTAACATTTAGTTTTGTTTACAAGCACCTTTTAAATTCTGATGCCGAAAACGCCATTTATTTTGCCGGTGTGCTGATTGTGATTGCAGCCATCGCCACACTTTTTATTAAACTGAAGCACTCGGCGTTTACCGGCATTGATGAGGCCGTTGCCGAACTGGATCATTTAAAAGAATAGATATGAGCAATTCTAGTGCAGATAATCAGGTTGCTTTTCAAAAAAGTCTGGAATTATTACGGGCGGCTTCTACCCCTTTCGGCTTTGTGGCAAGCACTAATGATATCAGCAATTATTCCCGCATATGGTCTCGAGATGCAACTATTACCGGTTTGGCTGCTCTTCTTAGCGGGGATGAAGGGCTGGTCGGTACGTTCAAAAATTCGATCAGCACCTTGTTTGACCACCAGCATACCACCGGTTTTATTCCATCGAATGTTAACCCTGCAACATCCATTGCAAGCTATGGAGGCACGGTTGGTCGTACAGATAATGTATCCTGGGCTGCCATCGGCTTGCTGTCGTATGTTCTTTTTACGGATGATTTTCCGCTTTTGAAAAAGTATCGGGCTCAACTCGAAAAGTGCTTTCAGCTATTAAACGCCTGGGAGTACAACGGCAAAGGGTTAGTTTATGTGCCGCAAAGCGGAGACTGGGCTGACGAATATGTACAACACGGGTACATACTCTATAATCAGTTATTGCGTGTTTGGGCACTGGAACTCGCAGCCAAAGTATTCAATCAATTAGACTACCAGACAAAGGCCGCAGAAATTCGGTTATTAATTGAAACTAATTTCTGGAAACATGAAGCCAGTAAAGAATATTATGCGGCAAATATGCTGCACCAGATGGATAGCGCCCCGGATAGTTTTTGGCTGATGGGCTTCAATCCATCAAGGATTTATCCGCAGTTTGATCTTCAGGCAAACAGCCTGGCGTTGCTTTTAAACGTTGGAAATTCTTCGCAAAAAAGCAAAACGGTAAGTTATTTAAGTGATTTTATTAAACGGCAACAGAATTTGCTGCCTTCTTTTCATCCGGCGCTTGCCGAGGGAGACCTGTTGTACGAAGACTTAAAGCATAATTACGCATACGGCTTTAGAAACTTTCCGCACGAGTTTCACAACGGAGGCTTGTGGCAGGTCTGGAATGGCTTCCTCGCCGCAGCCCTGGTTTCTGCCGGCAAAATTGAAGAAGCAAATGCTGTTCGTAACTTTCTCGCGGAAGCAAATTTTAAAAATACTACTGCCGAACCATGGGGCTTTTACGAAAACTGTCACGGATTAACCTTTGAACCTATTGGCGTACAATATTGTACCTGGAGCGCAAGCGGGCAGATTATTGCCGGGCAGACTATTAACGGTAAAAAATTTATTTTTTAGATGATGGCCGAAGTTGATAATTCTGATAACGAAGAAACGAAGCGTTTTGCTGGCGGATATGTGTTGGCCATGGGCGAGTCGTTAATTGACGCAATTACCGAAGAGCACGTTGCCGACCTTTCGCAAGCCAGAAAGGTTGAATTCTTTGCCGGCGGGAGCCCGGCAAACTTTTGCCGTTTTCTAAAAACAAGGGGAGTTGAAGCCCGATTGGTGGCAGCGGTGGGGGCAGATGGTTTGGGCAAAATTCTGATTCAGGACATGGAGCTTTCGGGCCTTTCAACCGAATACATTCAGCAGCTTGATAATCATTTTACTTCGGTAATTATGGTGGCCCGCACTACCGGCACGCCCGATTTTTTGCCCTATCGGGATGCCGATAAATTTCTTCATCCGGTTAACGCCCAACTGATTAAAAATGCTTCGTTGGTGCACAGCACCGCTTTTGCGCTGAGTTTTAACCCGGCCCGAACCGCCATATTAGATGCCTTTACACAGGCAAATAGAATGGGCATACCAACCTCTGTTGACTGGAACTACGCAGAAAAAATATGGGGAGCAAAAAATGATGCGGAAGAAGTTTTTAAAACCTTGCTGTCTTTTAAACCCATTTTAAAATTCAGCCTGGACGATGCCGAACGGTTTTTCAAAAAACCCTTGAAGGTTGAAGAAGCAAAAATGATGTTAGGGGCGCTCCCGGCCGCCATAATTTGTCTTACCTGCGGGGCAGAAGGGGTCTGGTATAAAAGTGAAGTAAATGGATGGAATTTTACGCCCGCTCAACCTGTAAAAGTTAAAGATGCCACCGGCGCCGGCGATGCTTTCTGGGCTGGCGTTATTTCTGCGTATCTGCGTAAATCGGCACTGTCTGTATGTGTTGATTTTGGTATCGCGGCAGCGGGAGAACGGTTATCGGGTTTGATCTGACCGTAGTTTACAATTAATCATAAAATAAAAAAACCTCCGTTTGGGGAGGTTTGTATGTTAGTTGTTTTTTGTTTCCAGATGATATTTAACCAGATCATCTATCGGCGAGCGGATGATGCGGCCAACTTTCATTCCATATTGGTTGGCTAATTCTTCGAGCACATTTCTAAAATTGTAACCTACCGAGCCAATGCAATTGAAGGTATAATCTTTATAGTTGGGATAATGGATTACCAGATTCTCAAAAAAAGCGATAAACGAACTTTTAACAATGTTGCGGGAGTATTCGATATTTACCGGATTGTCATACACAAACTTGCTGAAACTGGCGCAAAACCTGTTCGGAAGTGGCTTGGTGTAAACATTATCCATAATCTCATCAGCGGTAATCTTGTAGGTATTCCAGAAAACTTCGCGGACCTCCTCCGGCATGTATCCGCGTATATAATCGGCTAAAAGCTTTTTACCGATGTAACACCCGCTACCTTCATCGCCTAAAATATACGCCAACGAATCAATGTTCAGGGCAATATCTTTCCCGTCGTAAATACACGTATTGGTTCCGGTTCCTAAAATTGCGGCAAAACCCTTTTGATGGCCAAGAAGCGCACGGGCGGCGGCTAAAAGATCGTGCCCTACAAAAACCTTAGATTTTTTAAAATGCGCAGCAAGCGCTTTTTCAACAATTTCAGCTTTTTCTTCATTGTGTACTCCGGCACCATAGTAATATACTTCGGTAACCTTGTCTACCGCAATATCTTGCGGAACGTGCTTTTTTAACGAGTCAATAATGTAATCGGTATCAGAAAAGTAAGGGTTATACCCTTCGGTGTTAAAATAAATTTTCTCTCCTTCTTCATTCAAGAGGCACCAATTGGTTTTTGTTGAACCGCCGTCGGCTATGATTATCATACTATTGTTTTTTAATAAGTAGATAAATGTATGAAATTTAGTTATTGTGGAAATAACACTTAACGGTTTTTGTCAAAAATCCGCCATTTATTCCTGGTTTTGGTTTCTTTTCTGCAGATTAAGGTAAGGTTAACTTCCCACCACTTCAAAGTAAATACAAACAAAATCAATATCGGTTCTGTAAAACCTCTACTTTAGCATAATTTATACTGATGTAATGATTGTTGATCTGCGAAGCGATACTGTAACCCGGCCAACCCCGCCCATGCTGGAAGCCATGATGACTGCCCGCGTGGGCGATGATGTTTTTGACGAAGATCCAACGATCAATGAGTTGGAAGAAAAAGCTGCAGAACTGTTCGGAATGACGGCCGGTTTGTTCTGCCCGTCTGGTACTATGACCAACCAAATTGCCATAAAATGTTTTACCCAACCCATGGATGAAGTTATTTGTGATGAAACGGCTCATGTATACCGCTACGAGGGCGGAGGCATTGCGTTCAACTCGGGTAGTTCGGTACGCCTGCTGTATGGCGATAGGGGTAGGCTAACGCCGGAGCTAATTGAACCGGCCATCAATCCGGATAATATCCACTATCCAAAATCCAGTTTGGTGGTTTTAGAAAATACCGTTAACCGCGGCGGCGGAAGCTGCTATACTTTAGAACAAATTGAACCCATCTACCATCTTTGCAGGCTAAAAAACCTCAATTTGCACTTAGACGGCGCCCGGCTGTTTAATGCTCTGGTTAAAACCGGCGACAGTCCGGCTGATTACGGCCGATTGTTTGATGGAATTTCCATCTGTCTTTCCAAAGGTTTAGGCGCCCCCGTAGGTTCGGTATTACTGGGCAGCCAGCAGACCATCAGCAAAGCAAAACGTATACGAAAGGTTTTGGGGGGCGGTATGCGGCAGGCTGGGTTTTTGGCTGCCGCCGGAATTTATGCGCTGGATAATCATGTGGAACGGATGCAACAAGACCACGCCCATGCTGCGCTGTTGGGCGATACCCTAAGCCAATTGCCGTTTGTAAAAAGCATAATGCCGGTTGAAACCAACATTGTGATATTTGAACTGGATGAAAAACACCACGCTGACCATGTGGTTGAAAAACTAGCCGACCACGGGGTTAAGTGCAATACCTTTGGTAAACAAATGATCAGGTTTGTAACGCATTTAGATGTTTCTGAAGATATGATCGCGTATACTATTGAAACACTGAAAAAGCTACATTAATCTAATTTCGATTTGTAAATTTTCCCTTCCTTCATTACAAAAGTTACTTTTTTCATCGTGCTGATATCCTCGGCGGGATTTCCTTCAACCGCAATCAGATCGGCGAGCATTCCCGGTTTTATACGGCCCACCTCTACAGAAATATGAAAAACATCGGCATTAACCGAAGTAGCCGATTGCAATACTGCCAGAGGTTTCATGCCGTAATTCACCATCATTTCCATTTCGCGGGCGTTATCCCCATGGGCAAAAACGCCCGCATCGCCTCCCATGCAAATGGTAACTCCAGATTTCAGAGCCAATTCAAAACTTCTGCGCTTTTTTTTGATCCGTTCGGGTTCGTCGTTCATTGTTCCTTTCCACCCCTGATAATGAGAAATTGCATCTCCTGCTGCCAGAGTGGGGCAAAAGGCTACATTTTTAGTCTTCATCAGACTGAAAATTTCGGCCGTTCCGTCATCACCATGTTCAATGGTTTCTACGCCGGCTAAAATGGCCCGACGCATTCCCTCGGCAGTGCTGGCATGCGCAACTACACCGCGTCCGCTGCTGGCGGCGGTTTCTACCACTTTTACAATTTCTGCCTGGCTAAATGTTGGCCGGGCCTCTGCATTTAGTCCCCAGCGGTAGTCTGCGTAAATTTTCACCACGTCAACTCCATTGCCGATTTGCCTGCGCACCACTTCTACCAGGTTTCCATCATCAGCCTGCTCGGCACCCTTTATCAGTTGCAAATCTGTGTTGTTGCTTTTTGGACCGTAAGACCCGGTGGCAACAATAGCGGGCCCGGCAACCAGCATTCGGGGGCCGGGGATAATGTTTTTTTCAATACTCTGTTTCAGGCCAATATCATCATAACCGGCGCCCTCCGATCCCAGATCGCGTACCGTTGTAAAGCCTGCAAGCAATGTCTTTTCTGCATGTACTACCGCACGGACTACCCGCTCGGCCCGACTTTCGTTCAAAACCTGCTCGTCCCAGGGGGTTTCATTATAGGGATGGAGCAGCAAATGTGAATGACCTTCTATTAAGCCCGGCAATACCGTCTTTCCGTTCAATTCAATTGTAGCGGTTCCGGCTGGAGCTGAAATAGATGCTATCGGACCTGCGGCTTTAATTTTATTGTTTAAAACAAGCACAGCCCAGCCATTGTGCATTTGCGTGCCATCAAAAACACGATCAGGTTTTAACAGGAAGCTGGTTTGGGCCATCAGTTGCTGATAAAAACAAATCAGCAGGAGCAAAATAATTATTTTAAAATTTGATTTGGTGCGCATTGAATTTATTTGATTTGTGTCGGTTTTCAGGTCGCTTTAAATATAGAGCGTTTTTTTCAAATCAAACCTGAAACAGAAAATGAGCCCTTGCTTAAAAAAACTAAATTTGTGACGATGAAGAAAATACTGGTTGCCAACCGTGGTGAAATTGCGCTGCGTATTATGCGTTCTGCCCGCGAAATGGGGATTGAAACTGTTGCTGTTTATTCTGAGGCAGACCGCAACGCCTTGCATGTGCGTTATGCAGACGAAGCGGTGCTTATCGGGCCTGCGCCTTCAAATCAATCGTACCTCGTAATTCAGAAAATAATTAATGCTTGTAAAGAAACGGGTGCTGATGCCATTCATCCGGGCTACGGATTTCTGTCTGAAAACGCCGAATTTGCCCGTCAGGTTAATCATGCCGGGCTCAAGCTTATCGGGCCTTCGCCGGAGGCGATGGAAATTATGGGGAACAAATTATCCGCAAAAGCCGCCGCCTTGAAATACAATATACCCATGGTACCGGGAACCGAAACGGCCATTAACGATGTTGACGAAGCAAAAGCCCGGGCGGCGGAAGTGGGTTTCCCAATTCTGATAAAAGCGGCAGCTGGAGGCGGCGGTAAAGGGATGCGGATTGTAAATGCCCTTGCTGATTTTGACGAACAGATGAAACTGGCCGTTTCTGAAGCCTTATCAGCTTTTGGCGATGGCTCGGTATTTATTGAACGGTATGTTTCATCGCCGCGGCATATAGAAATACAGGTTCTGGGAGATGAATACGGAAACATCGTTCATCTTTTTGAACGCGATTGTTCGGTGCAGCGACGCCATCAGAAAGTAATTGAAGAAGCACCATCTGCCATACTCACGCCCGAAATACGCCAGCGGATGGGAAAGTGCGCTGTGGATGTAGCCCGTTCATGCAACTATACCGGCGCTGGTACGGTGGAGTTTATTATGGATGAAAAACTAAATTTCTTTTTTCTGGAGATGAATACCAGGTTGCAGGTAGAACATCCGGTAACGGAAATGATTACCGGGATTGATCTGGTAAAAGAGCAGATAAAAATTGCCCGCGGCGAGGCTCTCTCTTTTACACAGGATGATCTGGAAATAAATGGACATGCCATTGAGGTCCGGGTTTATGCGGAAGATCCGGAAAATAACTTTCTGCCCGATATAGGCACGCTGCAAACCTACCAAACGCCCAAAGGCCCCGGCGTACGGGTTGACGATGGTTTTGAGCAGGGGATGGAAATTCCCATTTACTATGATCCGATGATAGCCAAGTTGATTACCTACGGAAAAGACCGCAGCGAAGCCATTAGCCGGATGATAAGGGCTATAGATGAATACCAGATAACCGGAATCGCCACTACTTTGCAATTTGGGAAGTTTGTAATGACACATCCCGCGTTTGTCTCGGGCAATTTCAACACCCATTTTGTGGAAACCTGGTTTAAACCGGATGAAGAGGAAAACGGAACCGAAGAAGAGGCCTTAATAGCCGCGTTAGTTGGCGCACGCCTGATGCAGAAAGGCCAGAATGAAAGCTTAGTGCAAACCCAAACCACCCGAAGTTCTGCCTGGCAGCGTAATCGCAAAGCGAATTAGTTTTGGGGCCGGAGCTTTGGATCAGCGATCTTTAAATTTACGAGAATGTTTACCGGAATTATTGAAACCACTGGTGTAGTAACCGATTTGAGAACCGAAGGCGCAAACCTGCATATCGGTATAACTTCTTCCATTTCGGCCGAGCTGAAAATTGATCAGAGCGTTGCGCACAATGGAGTTTGTTTAACCGTAATTAGGTTAAAACCCCGCGGGCACGTAGTAACTGCCATCGCGGAAACGCTTTCTAAAACCAACCTTTCTGAACTGGAAACCGGCCAGGCCGTGAATTTGGAGCGTTGTATGCTGATGAACGGACGGCTTGACGGGCACATTGTGCAGGGCCATACCGACCAGACAGCAATTTGCACCTCCCGGGAGGAAAAAAACGGTAGCTGGGAATTTACCTTTGAGTATGAGGAGAAGTCGGGTAATATAACTGTTGAAAAGGGGTCAGTTTGCGTAAACGGTATTAGTCTAACGGTGGTAAATTCGATGAATAACAGCTTTTCGGTGGCCATTATACCCTATACTTTTGAGCATACCAATTTTAAAGAACTGCAAAAAGGCGATAGGGTAAATATTGAGTTTGATATCATTGGTAAATACATAAGTCGGCTTTTAGCCCGATAATCTTTAAAAATCAAAACACCGCTGGCCGGGTAATTGTTAATCGGTTGGATATATATTAAAAATCACAATTATGGATAAGTTGAAAAAATTCGAACTGATGGAGAAGATCACCCGTGAGTTGGAGGATCTAAAAAATAGCCAGACTGCTATTGTTCAAAAGATCGGCAAAATAGAAGTTGATAATATGGAACTGGGAAACAAAACCCTGGAGAGAATTTTGCCAGACGTGCATCAGAACATTGCTGATAATCTGGATAAAATTGGCGAAATATTAAACAGCTTCGAAGAATCAAAAGACGATTTCGGTAAGAAAAATAATGTAGACGCTTTACGCGAGCAGGAAGCAATACGCGAAGCAACCGAAGGCGGAAAATAAATTTTCGGGTTATAACAAAGAATTCGGGAAGTTGGTGGTCGGCTTTTTAAGTCTGCTTTACGCCCCGAATTCTTTATACCGATTTTCCTTTCATAGCTGTAGCTATGGCCTGATCCATCAGCCGCTCGGCAAAAGGGCGGGTGAAGTCGTTTAATTGATCAATTCGGGTTAAAATCTCATCCTTGTCTCCAGAGCTCAGCGCCTCCTGCAAAGCAGCAATCATTGATCTGGTTTCATTAAATTCTTCAACAGAAACATGGGTTTTGTTTTTGCTTAAAAACCGGTCTACGGTGTAGATCATCTGTTCCCCTTGTGTTCGTGCTTCAATAATCATTCTCCTGCTTACATCGGCTTCGGCATTTGTTATACTGTCGGTTAGCATTTTTTCCACTTCTTCGTCGGTTAAGCCATAAGTTGGTGTTACTTCAACCTCTTGTTTAGTTCCCGAGCGTAGTTCTGTGGCCTGGATTTTTAATATTCCATCGGCGTTTAGCAAAAAATTGATATCCACTTTCGGAAACCCCGCAGGCATTGCCGGGATGCCTTTTAAATCAAATTCGGCTAATTTTCGGTTTTCTTGCACCAAGTCCCGTTCGCCCTGATAAACAGAAATTTTCATATTTACCTGCCCGTCTATAGAGGTGGTATACTGCCGTCCCGCTTTAGAAGGCACTTTAGCGTTGCGTGGAATAATAACATCCATAAGGCCGCCCATAGTTTCAATGCCCAAAGAAAGTGGGGTAACGTCAAGCAGCAAAATATCTTTGCGGTTGCCAGCTAAAATATCGGCCTGGATAGCGGCTCCAAGAGCCACAACCTGGTCGGGGTCTATGCGGTCATGCGGGGTCTTCCCGAAAAATGCCGAAACTTTTTCTTTTACAAAAGGAGTGCGGGTTGAACCACCAACCATCACAATTTCTTCTATGTTTTCAGCGGTGAGTCCGGCATCGCGTAAAGCATTCTCACAGCACTTAATGGTTTCGGCAACCTTGCCAGAAATCAAATCTTCAAAAGTATTACGGGTTATGGCGCAGGGAATGTGATTAACAGCACCGTTAAAAATATTTTGGTCGCTGAGCGCAATCTTAGCTTCTTCTGCTTTTATGCGCAACGCCTGCAAAAGTTTCGGATCAGCATCCAACTGCGCTTTGTCAAGTTTGTTCTGCTCAATCCAATAGCTCACAATAGCCTGATCGAAATCATCGCCACCCAAAAAAGTATTGCCGTTGGTTGCCAATACTTCAAAAATTCCGTTTTGTATTTTGAGAATAGAAACGTCAAACGTGCCGCCTCCCAAATCATAAACCGCAATGGTTTTTTCTTCGTCGGGGTTTAACCCGATGCCGTAGGATAAACTGGCAGCCGTGGGTTCGTTTACAATGCGCAGAACATCCAGGCCGGCAAGCTTTCCGGCATCGCGGGTTGCCTGCCGCTGACTGTCATTAAAATACGCCGGTACGGTAATAACTGCCCGGCTAACGGGTGTTTTAAGCGCATGTTCAGCCCGCTGTTTCAGCTCTTTTAAAATCAGGCCTGATAATTCAACAGGGGTGTAGAACATTTCGTTCACTTTTATTTTTACCAGGCTCTCTGTGTCATTGTCAATAATTTTATAGGAAAAGAAATTTTGGTGGGGTTCTATATCATGGTAAGAACGGCCAAGCAGTCGCTTAACAGAAAAAATGGTGTGCTCCGGATCAGAAATCAAATACTCTTTGGCATCGTTTCCAACTGTTACGGTGCCATCATCAGCGAAATGGATAACAGACGGTACCAACAATCCTTTGCCGGTATCATTTATAACCTGCGCCATACCATCCGGATTAATAAACGCCACCAAACTATTGGTGGTTCCCAGGTCTATGCCAACAATAATATCTTCTTTTTGTACCGATCCCGTTGCCAGGTTTATAGAAACTTTAGCCATATCACATTTTCAAACAAGCGCAAATCTACATAGTTTAGAATCATTCCAAAATGAACAGGCAAGTATTAACATCTTGATGATAATCTGGCTTTTTGACGTTAATAATTGTACTTTACACAAGTGAAAACAAAGCCGCTTTATTTAAGCTTTTTATATAATTCTGGTTTTAAATTCGAAATCGTATGAAATCAATACTCGCAAATTACCTCAAATACAACCATTGGGCTAATAAAAAGATGTGTAAATATCTTTCAACAATCGGTCGTGCCGAAGAAATGAATACCTCGCATGAACACGTTTACCTCACTATCAAAAAAATTATTCTACATATTGCTGATGGGGAACAAACCTGGCTTGCCCGCTTAAACGGCGATAACATTCCGCACATGCACAATCTGGATATGGAAGGCTCTTTTTCAACCATCTGCGAACTGATCATGAAAAATTCGCAGGAGTTCATCCGGTTTATTAATGATAAAGACGACTTGTTTTTTGAAGCGAAAACTGATTATATCAATCTTAAAGGGAAAACATTTTCTCAAAACAACGCCGAAATTATATTGCATTGTATGAACCACTCAACATTCCATCGCGGACAGGTAATTAATATGCTGCGACAGGTTGGTTATACAGATCAATCGGCAAGCGATTTCATCATGTTTTTACGGGAGCAGCAGCAAACTTTATCTGTTGAAGGTTAAACGCTCGCCGGCTCGGGCATTTACAATCTGGCCTCCCTCATAAACCAGCTGCCCCGATACCAATGTATGGCTGATCAAACTGTCAAACGTTTGCCCCAGAAACGGGCTCCAGCCACATTTTGACAAAATTAGTTCGCTTTTAACCTGCGTTTTTTTCTGAAGGTTTACCAGTACCATGTCTGCTTTATAACCTTCGCGAATGAACCCCCGCTTTTCAATCTGGAAACAGATGGCCGGATTATGCGCCATTTTTTCAACAATCTTTTCCAGGCTGATTTTTCCCTGGTGGAACAATTGCAGTATCGCCGTTAAGCCATATTGCACAAGCGGTCCGCCTGACGGTGCCTGCAGATAAGGCTGTTTTTTTTCCTGTAGAGTATGCGGCGCATGATCTGTGGCGATCACATCAATGCGATCTGATAAAACTGCCTGCAACAAAGCATCCCTGTCGGCCGCTGTTTTTATAGCCGGGTTCCATTTGATGAGATTTCCTTTTTCAGAATAATCTTCATCAGAAAACCAGAGATGGTGTACGCAGGCTTCAGCCGTAATGCGTTTCTGTGCAAGCGGAATGGTATTGTCAAACAAACCGGTTTCTATTGCGGATGAAATGTGCAGAATATGCAGTCGTGAATTGTGTTTTTTGGCAAGCGCAGCGGCCATGGATGAGGACTTGTAACAAGCTTCGGCGGTGCGTATAAGCGGGTGCATTGCCGGAACAATTTCCTCTCCAAAAGTTGCCTTAAACTTTTCTGCGTTAGCCCGGATAATCCCTTCGTCTTCGCAATGAACCGCGATCAGCATCGGCGAATTTTTGAAAATTTCATTCAGGGTTTGCTCATTGTCTACCAGCATGTTCCCGGTTGATGATCCCATAAAAACCTTTACACCGCACACGTTTTGCGGGTTTGTCTTTAGAACCTCATCCAAATTATTATTAGCCGCACCCATGTAAAATGAATAGTTGGCCAGGGATTTTTTTGCCGCAATCTCGTATTTATTATCCAGCAATTGCTGCGTTAAGGTGTTGGGAATGGTGTTGGGCATTTCCATAAAAGAAGTAATGCCGCCGGCAACCGCCGCCCTGCTTTCAGAATAAATATCCGCTTTATGGGTTAGGCCCGGCTCGCGAAAATGAACCTGATCATCTATGCATCCGGGGAGCAAATGCAAGCCTTCTGCGTTAATTTCCCGGTCAGCTTTTACATTTAGTTCCGGGCCGATGCGCTCAATCAAATCGTTTTGAATTAAAACATCAGCGCAAAGCTGATTGCCCTCGTTTACAATAGTGGCGGATTTAATAAGGATTGAAGACATTTATAAATGTTAAGGATTTAAAATTATGGCCTACGCCGTTCGCAATTTCGTAATTTATTTATGATCCATCGCCGGCTTTTAACCTATGTAGCGATCGCAATTAGTAATATTGTGAGAGATTTGCGGATTTAAACTCTAACAAAAGCCCTGAATCACGGTTCACTAATTTAAAATTTTTAAGGTTCATCAAACTTTTTCAAGATGATAAAATATATCAGCACAGTCTGTATTGTGGCAATTGCAACGGTTCTTATGGTTAGTTTCAACAAGCCCTCATCTACAACGAAAAATACGGGAGCATCCGTTTTTTCAGAACAGGATAGCACTTTCGCAAAGGCGGCATTAAATTATCAGACCTATTGCGGTGGCTGCCACGGCGAAAAAATGAACGCTTTTGTTGACAGGAAATGGAAACATGGCAATTCGCGTGAAGACCTGTTTAAGGCTATTAAACTGGGTTATGAAAATGAAGGTATGCCGGCTTTCGCCGAAACTTTCAGCGATGAGGAAACTTATCATCTGGCCGATTATATTCTCACCGGAATAAAAAATGTGGATCGTTACTCGGGCTCGGATAAACCAACGAGTAACGTATTTGAAACCGAAAATTTAACCATACGCCTGGATACCATGGTAACCGGCCTCGACATTCCCTGGGGCATGGCTTTTTTGCCCGGTAATGAAATGCTGGTTACAGATAAAAGCGGAAAACTGTTTCGCGTTAAAAGCGGGAACAAAACACTTGTGAGCGGTTCGCCGGAGGTTGTATTTGCCGGGCAGGGCGGTTTGATGGATGTAGTAATTGATCCGGCCTTTAGTAAAAATCAATTTATTTACCTATCGTATTCAAAGGCAGATAAAGAGAATACGAAACTGGCCACTACCGCAATTATGAAGGCCAGGCTCACCGGCAACCAATTATCCGGGCAGAAAGACATTTTTATAGCCGAACCGTACTCAACCACCCGGCACCACTACGGTTCGCGGATGCAGTTTGGAAAAGACGGCAACCTTTATTTTTCGGTAGGTGAACGGGGCGGTCATAATGAAAATCCTCAGGAAATTAAAGGCAATGATCTGGGCAAAGTCCATCGGATCAAGCCAGACGGCAGCATCCCGGCCGATAATCCCTTTTTAAAAACAACGGGTGCAGAAGCTTCAATTTATTCGTACGGGCACCGCAACCCGCAGGGGATGACCATCCATCCGCAAAGCGGAAAAATTTGGACAAATGAGCATGGCCCCCGCGGAGGCGATGAGATTAATATTGTGGATCCCGGGAAAAATTACGGTTGGCCCGATATAACCTATGGCATTAATTACAACGGCAAGCCGATGAACGCGGATACTAAAACCAGCATTGAGGGTATGGAGCAGCCTTTATACCAGTGGACACCGTCAATTGGCCCAAGCGGACTTGCGTTTGTAACCAGTAATAAATATCCTGGCTGGCAGGGAAATTTAATGAGCGGCTCGCTGCGTTTCCAATATTTGAACCGGAGTGTTCTGGAAAATAATAAGGTTGTGAAAGAAGAAATTTTGTTTAAAAACATTGGACGGGTTCGGGATGTGCGCATGGCCCCGGACGGTTATTTATATATTGCGGTAGAAAAACCGGGTATTGTATATCGCCTAAGTCCGGTTAAGTAGGTTTAAAAAACATTCAGACAATTTTTAAAACTTTCTGAAAAGCTATCAAACTGCAGTGCAGCGGTGATTCTTTACTCAATTGTTCGTCATTTTTTTTTCGATAATACATCCTGCAGACCTCCAGCAAATTTGCCCCGGATACCGCTTAAATTATAAACTAACATTTCGTTTAGCAATATTTGCCGAAAGAAACTACAAATCAATTCAAAATATCAGCAGATGAGAAAAATGACGGTTGCCGGAAACTGGAAAATGAACCTGGATTACACATCGGGAGTTAGTTTATTTTCGGAAATAGTGAATATGGTGAATGATGAAATTTTGGGCGACCAGCGGGTTATTGTCTGTGCGCCGTTTATCCACCTTGCGGCGATAAGCCACTTAGCAAAATCGAACAAATACGTTTCAACAGGCGCTCAAAACTGCCATCAGGCCGAAAGCGGAGCTTTTACAGGCGAGATTTCGCCGGGAATGATCAAATCTGTTGGGGCAGAGTATGTGATTATCGGGCACTCAGAACGCCGTCAGTATTTTAAGGAAACTAACGCAGTTCTTGCAGAGAAAGTAGATTCGGCTTTACGGAATGGCCTTCAACCTATTTTTTGTGTGGGCGAAACCCTGGAACAACGAAACAGTAATGCGCATTTTGAAGTGATTAAAAGTCAGCTTACCGAAGGTTTGTTCCATTTAGATGTAGCGGCGTTGAAGAATGTAGTGCTTGCGTACGAACCGGTTTGGGCTATCGGCACCGGTTTAACAGCATCGCCCGAGGAGGCTCAGGAAATTCATGAATTTATCCGCAAAGAAGTGGAAACCAAATATGATGGACAACTGGCTCAGGAAATCTCCATTTTATATGGCGGAAGCTGTAATCCAAAAAATGCTGCTGAACTGTTTGCCAAAGCGGATATTGATGGCGGACTTATTGGCGGAGCTTCTTTAAAATCGCGTGATTTTGTAGACATTATCAAGTCATTTCCCAAATAATGGATTATAAGGAGCTTTCCTTCACACTTAGCAACGCTGCAGACTACCAGCGTGATCTGTTGATAAACACCCTGGCAGAAATCGGGTTTGATACTTTTGAAGAAACCGAAGCGGGTTTTAAAGCGTTTTGCCCGGCTGCTGATTTTAACCAGCAACAAATCAGCGAAGTTTTGAAAGAATATGAAAAGAAATTTTCTGTTTCTTATACCGGCAAAACTATACCACATACCAACTGGAATGAAGTGTGGGAAAGCAATTTTGAACCCCTGGAAATTAGTAAAGATTGCTATGTACGGGCCACATTTCATCCGGCAAAGCCGGGATTCAAGTATGAAATAATTATTGACCCTAAAATGGCTTTCGGTACCGGCCACCATCAAACCACCGCGATGATGATGCAGTGGATGCTTAAAGAAAACTTTCAGGGGAAATCTGTTTTAGATATGGGTTGCGGTACGGGTATTTTAGCCATACTTGCGTCAAAACTGGCTGCCACGGAAGTTTTTGCGATTGATTATGATCCGCTGTGTTTTGAAAGCACGGAAGAGAATGCCCGCATCAATTCCGTTAACAATATCACCGCTTTTTGCGGATCAAAAGAGATAATTCCATCACGAAAGTTTAATGTAATACTGGCCAATATAAACCGGAATATTCTTTTAGAACAGCTGGAAAACTACGCGGAGGCGCTGGAAGAGAAAGGACTCATTTTTTTAAGCGGCTTTTATGCCGGAGCTGATTTTGATAAGATTTCAGACAAAGCCTTAACGCTCAATTTAAAATATGAAGGTTCAAAAACAGACGCAAACTGGATGGCCATTAAGTTTTTAAAGCGATAGGCAAGTTTGGGGTATCGGCAGGCAGTCTAAATAAATAACAGGAAATATATGCAAGTACATTTTATCGCCATCGGCGGCAGCGCCATGCACAACCTGGCTATTGCTCTGGCTAAAAAAGGTTATCAGGTAACCGGATCTGACGATGTGATATTTGAACCTGCAAGAACCCGGTTGCTTAACGCCGGATTGTTACCGTCCAGCGAGGGGTGGTTTCCTGAAAAAATTATTTCTGATTTAGATGCTGTCATCTTGGGAATGCATGCCCGGGCAGACAATCCGGAATTGATGAAAGCTTTAGAAATGGGAATAAAAATCTATTCGTATCCCGAATACATTTATGAGCAGTCCAAAACGAAAAAGCGGGTAGTTATTGGCGGAAGCCACGGCAAAACAACCATCACATCAATGATTTTGCATGTTCTGAAATATTATGATCGGAATTTTGATTACCTGGTGGGAGCGCAACTGGCAGGTTTTGATACGATGGTTAAATTAACCAATGATGCCCCGGTAATAATTTTAGAGGGCGATGAATATCTTTCGTCGGCTCTTGACCGCCGTCCAAAATTTCATTTGTACAAGGCTGATATCGCGGTTTTGAGCGGGATCGCATGGGACCACATCAACGTTTTTCCAACGTTTGACAATTACTACGAACAATTTTCCTTGTTTTTAGAAACAGTACAACCTAACGGAACATTAATTTATTCAGATCTGGATTCAAATCTTAAACAGCTTGTTCAGGATAATGACCATTTGACACTGACTAAAATCCCCTACCAATCATATAACAGTGCGGTAGTAGCTGGGGTTACCTTGGCATTAACACCAATCGGTCCGGTAGCGCTCAATATTTTTGGGGAACACAACCTGCTGAATTTAAACGCTGCCCGGCTTGTTTGCAGAGAGTTAGATATTTCTGAAAATGATTTTTTTGAAGCGATAAAAAGTTTTACGGGTGCCGCAAGGCGTTTGGAATTATTAGGTAAGAATGAGTATACGTCAGTTTATAAAGATTTTGCCCATTCGCCTTCAAAACTTGTTGCAACCATAAACGCAGTTAAAAAGCAATTTCCAGATCGTGGACTCATTGCGTTGATAGAATTGCATACCTACAGCAGTTTAAACAAGGATTTTTTAGGGGAATATGCAGGGTCTATGAAGAATGCCGATGAAGCGATCGTGTTTATAGAGGATACAATTTTTTTACAAAAAAAGTTAGAACCTTACAGCGAATCCGTTGTTAAAAAAGCATTTGATAGTACTAAAGTAAATTTTTTCAACAATATCGAAATATTGGAGAGATTTTTGTTTTCTCTTAATTATAAGGGTAAAAACTTGCTGTTAATGAGTTCAGGAAATTTTGGTGGTTTGGATGTATTCAATCTAACTCAAAAAATATTACAGGCAATTAAGTAAAATCCCTTTTAAACTATAAATAATCACACATGAAAACGTTAGGGAAAAAAATTAGGCTTCTGCGCCATCAAAAAGGATGGAGCCAGGAAGATGTTGCCAAGCGGCTCGACATTTCTATACCGGCATTCTCAAAAATTGAAACCGGTATCACCGATGTCAACCTGTCTCGACTGGAGCAAATCTCCACTCTTTTTGAAATGAGCGTGGTTCAACTTCTTACATTTAATGATACCGAACAGCAGGAAAAGTATAATTCAGACCTTGAAGTATTGACCAAAAAAGTTCAGGATCGTGAAACTGAGGTGATTGAGTTGCAAAAAAAAGTGATCGAATTATACGAAGAACTCAGACATCCCAAAAGCTAAGGCCTATTAAAATACTTTACGCATTGTAAGATGCTTTTTCCCAAATTTAGCGCCGGTTGCTTCGTGAAGAGAAAGCATCTTATCATTAAAATCGCCAACCCAGGAAAGTTCAAGTTCCTGATATTGTTTCAATGGCAACACATATTCTTTAAGTTTTATAAATAAAGCCGATTCCAGTCCGTGCTTTTGGAACGCTTGTTTAGTACCCATAACCACTGCCCGCATGCGGTTAACTCCACGCCAACGGTTGTATGCGAACTGTAATTTCCCAAACAGGTTTAATTTTCCGTTGATGTTTTTAATCATCTGGTTGGCATCTGGTAAGATCACCACAAACGAGGCCGGCTCATTATGGATGTAGGCAAACCAAATAAGCTTTTCATCCATGATCACCTTCATTTTTTCAAAGCTTTCCAGGGTGGTTTGCATGTTGATCGGAACAAAATTTTCGAAATCTTTCCATGCGTCGTTATAGATTTCGATAAAATCAGTCGCGTATTTATCTAAGTTTTTGGCGTCTAAATGTTCAAAAGTATATCCGGGTTTGTTAGCTACCCAGTTTGCAATTTTTGTAAAGCGCTCCGGAAAGGGTTTGTTTACCTCAAGGTGATTGGTTATTTGCTGATATAGAACCGTGAACCCATAGTTTTTAAATAAAACCTGATAGTAGGGCAAATGGTAATTCATTCCGAAAGAGGGGGGAGTGAAGCCCTCCGTGAGCAAGCCCCAAAAGCTATCATTCTCGCCAAAATTTATCGGTCCGTCCATGGCTTTCATTCCCTTTTCAACAAGCCAATTTTTTGCAGTTTCAAACAATTTATCGGCGGCCCGCTGATCATCAATGCATTCAAAAAATCCAATACCTCCGGTGGGCTGCTCTGGCTGGTAGGCCTTTTTTTCGTTCACAAAAGCGGCTATCCTGCCAATTAGTTTTCCGCTGTCTGATTTTAACACCCAGCGGATACTCTCACCAAAATCATGAAAGTTGTTTTTAGCCGGATCAAAGATTGCTTCTATGTCCCGATCAAGCGGACACACCCAGTTCGGATCATTTCTGTAAATAATTCTTGCTGCATCCAGAAAATGTTGTCTGGTCTTTGAATCGTTTACCTGTTCTATTATCATCGGTTTGGAAAGATCAATGCGTAGTGCCTGTTACGGTATGTTATAAAAAAAGCATTCAGAAAACTGAATGCCCTGTAGTCTCTGGCTAATGCCGGTTACAAATCATCGTCATCATCAAAATCGTATTCGTCAAGCGATTTTAGATCGTCATCATCTATTGAATCAAATTCATCATCATCCTGATCATCAAATTGACCCGGGTCAGATATTGCGTCCTTTTTACGGGGAGGCACCAGCCGGGAGGCTGCGGTTTTAACTTCAGTGCTGTCGGCAAGTATTTTTGAAGTATTCATATGATCAAAGCTGAATGTTTCTCATTTCAAAAGTAAACAGTTTTTGAAAATCATTTCAATGATTGCTTATTTTCTGATAAAAAATTATTCTTCCGCCGCGGTATTGTTCTGTGGATCTGTAATAATGCTTTTAATATCGGGCAGGTCGGTGCCGGAGTTTATTCCGAAATAGTCTAAAAACATAGCACTTACAGAATATAAAATTGGCTTTCCCACTCCCGTGCTGCGGCCAGAAATGTTAATCAATTCTTTGTCCAGAAGTTTTTGAACAGAATAATCGCAGTTTACTCCTCTTATTTGCTCTATCTCTAACTTGGTTACCGGTTGTTTATAGGCGATAATGGCCAGTGTTTCTAAAGCTGCCTGGCTAAGCGCTTTTTTAGAACTTTGCAGGTGCAGTTGCCTGATAACGGGATGATATTCTTTTTTGGTTAAAAATTGGAAACCGCCGCCCAATTTCACCAATTCAATGCTTAAAGTTTCCGTTTGATACTTTTCTTCGATCTTTTTCAGACATGCTTTTAACTGCAAATCTGTAACTTCTTCCTTTCTGATTTCAGAAATGACCTGTTTTATCTCCATTAACGTAATTGCTGAAGCAGATGAAAATATTAGGGCTTCTACCTGATTATCAAGCTTTTCTGAACTCATTTTATAACTTATGTTATTAATATCAGCACTGGCACTATATCTGTAAAAATACAAACAGCGGATTAGAGATTCTTATCGGTTTCTATTAGAAAAAACCAAACTTCTCCTTAGCCCGTAATTAAAACTAAATCAACAAATTTTTATCGTTTAACCTTTAAAATTTAATCTCATGACAAATTTAACAAATCAGGATGAACGTCATCTTCCTGAAGAACAAGGCGACTTTTTGTCGTCAAAAGTTCATCGCCGTTCATTTCTGCAATACGCAGGTGCCGGTGCTGCCGGAATCGCACTGGTAGCGGCAGGTTGCAAAAAAGACAGAGAGATAGAAGGCGTTTACTTAGGTAGCGGAGATATCGGTATCTTAAATTATGCGTACGCATTAGAGCAATTGGAAGCAGCCTTTTATACCCAGGTAGTTGCATCTTTTTACACAGGAGCAACTGATGACGAGAAGATCTTTTTAACAGACAT
>JBGTBV010000144.1:0-8989 GCA_041749185.1 Daejeonella sp.
CGTTAACTGCGAAGATTACTTTTTGACCGGACGGATTTCTGAGTGTTAAAACCGCTTTTTCCGGACTCCAGGCTGCATAGCCGTAAACCTGCTGTTTCGCCGGGTCGCCACCTACCCAGTGCACGTCGGGAAGTACCGAAGCATTTTCTCTTGACCATCCAATTGCTTTTGCCAGTTCGTCCCAATTATTGCTGTTTAGTTTGTGAGGATTCACATACATTTCCTGCAAACTGGTTCCAGTTCCGAAGAATGACCATATCTCGTCGGCAATTTCCACATCATTAATCCTGGCCGTTCCGGGAATACCATTATCGGCAATGCAAATCCCATGGTTCATCAGGGCGTTTAGCGGATACAATGGAGACCTGAGTACAATATTTTTATAAGTTTGCGCATCGCGATAGTTGATCAATTGCTGTCGTGTAGTTCCTTCGCCATCCAAACCGGTATCGTTCCCGGCACGCCAGATGTTATCTCCAATGTTTAACCAATAAGGAGAAGGCCATGTTCCCACCGTTAAACTGAAATATAGCTTTGGATCCAATGTTCTTAGCTCTCCTATCAATTTCACAAACGCTTCAATATCTGCCTGATAGGCAAGGCTTGCGCCATCGGCACCGTTGCCTGCTCCCACGCCATCAAATTTGAAAATCTTGATGTTGTTTTTGTTTACAAATTGGCTGGTGACCACCTTAAAGCGCTCGTAATAATTTTCTCCGGTTAAAGAGAAACCATTTTCGTTGGTTTTAAACGGCGGGTTTTGAGCTTTGCCGAACTTCAATCTTTGTTCTTTCGCTTCGTCATATCCACCCCAGGGCGACATCCAAACCCCTAAATGCGCATTGTATTTTGAAGCCAGTTGCACCAGCGGGTCAAACCCGTCGGGGAAATTTTTATTGAAACTCCAAAGGCTTTGGTTGTCGTCCCAGCCATCGTCAAAAAGAAAAGCATCTACAGGTGTATTTCTTTTGGTGATGAGGCTATCGGCGAAATACTGAATCCGTTCTAAACAACTTTTTTCATCCAGTTTACGGTCGCTCCAGGATAAATCATACCAGGAATTGTAATGCAGTACTTGTTGGTACGGAGCAGCCCGCTCCCGCTCCAAATAGTGTAAATATGCCCTTCGCTGCTGATTTTGAGGATAAGTTCCCCATACCACAGAAATATTGAGCAAACCGCTGTTCAGGGGTTCTAACCGCGGCAGATAATAGCTTACATCTTTAACAGATGAATCCAGTTGACTCATAGGATGTTCAACCGCAAAAAAAAGTTGATTTCCTGCCAACGGTGCCCCGTCTACCAGGCTGGATTTTTTGACAGCCGGATTGGCTGGCATGTTTATTAATACAATCTGCGTTGCCATCACCGGATTTGGACAACTGATAGCAAAGTTCTGGATAAGGTAATTTGAACCGTTTTTCAATGTGGCTGTCCAGATAACAGAAATATGAGATTGTTCGTCAAACAGATTTAAAGTGATGCTTTTCCCGTCAAATCTGTCGGATAACTTCTGTGCATCTTTTACCCCCTTTGTATTTTCTAGAACCGGTAGCCCGTTTACGTTGAACATTGTTGACTTAATACGACTGCCGTCTTTTAAAACAAATTCAAATAAGGGCTTTTCTTCAAAATTGACTTGAACGGCGCTTTCTGTATTTGTAAACTGACAGGCCTTTAAAACACCGTTGGTTACCTTAAAGCGGGCTTGAAGAATTTCATTTTTTAAAATCAGTAATTTTCCATCCTTCTGCCTTTTCAACTTTGCAACCGCTTTGCCAGGATAACTGCCCGGATATGCTACCTGGCCAATGGCCGAACCGGCAACGTAAAGCAAACATGCTGTGAACAATATTTTAAATTTCATAGATGGTTTATTTTATGTTTCGAGATAGATTATGAATTTTTTGCACTTAAAGTTTGATGTAAATTTTACGCTGATAAAGCCAAAAGCATACATACCATTCGAGGCATAACACTACCAAAGCGTTGGAAATATTAATCGCCTGCCGGGACACTTTAAATACACTGAGCGTACCTTCTGTAAAAATTCTTACGGTTCCGTTCAGCCACTGATGACCGACCGTTTCGAAAAACAGATAGATAAAAATGGCGTTGGTGCCCACTACGACAAAAATCCAGGCATAGCTATTGATTTTTTTAATATCAATTAACCAGTAAAGTGCGGCCAGGATAATTAGAATCCATCCGCCTGAGGCGATTGTGAAAGAACTTGTGCTGATCCTTTTTATGATGGGAGTAATGTTGCCAACATCTAACCCAAACCCCAGAAACAGCAAAATTAAACCGGATACGATCAGAGTGCCTACATTCTTTAAGGCTGGCTTATTTGAGTTCAGCACTTTAGCGGCCAATACTCCCCAAATGGTGTGTGCCGCTGTAGGTATAAAATTGATGGCCACCCAGCCATCGGTATTTATCTTACCCATTAACAGGGTATCCGCGTAAGCGCCGAAATTATAAAACTCTGTGAACGCCTGATCAAAAGGACCTATCTTAATAAAGCGGTACAAAAACTCTGTGATTAGCAATAAAATAACTGAACACGAAATTTGAAAAGTGAAACTCTTGTTGATGATGAGGTACGCAATTATGGTGGTGAAAGCTAATTGCGTTAACACGTTCCATAACTCCCAGACTAACTCACCCGCATACACACAGTGCAATCCAACGCCCAATAAAAACAACTTCAAACTTCTAATAGCGACATGTTTAAAATTATGGCCCCAATTAACTCCTTTGGTCAGCTTTTTTTGATACGACAGATACATTGCAGAACCCGCCATCATCATGAAAGCCGGTTGTACCAAGTCCCAGAACCTTAAACCATGCCAGGGGTGATGGAAAAACTGTAGGGTGAGCGTAGATAGCACGGTGTTTTGAGCGGCCAAATCTAAGGATTGATAAAGCAAACAACTTTCGGCAGCCAGTAAAACCATAATCAAACCACGCATCACATCAAGCGAAAGTAAACGCCCTTTCTGAGGCTTCTGCGTGTTCAACTGCGTCATTATTTTCTGACTGTTACGATGTGGTTTAATTGATTGAAGCCTGTTGATGGTTCCCAAATATCCTGATTGGCAAATCGGATACTGTATTCAGGCCGGTTTTTTAAAGCGGATGCCGCATCGGGCAACTGAAGCAGCATTTCATATTTCCCTGTTTCCAATGATTCAGATACTTTTATCTTCTCGTCAATGATAATTTTCCCGGAAAACCAATGCTGAACATTCGAATTTAAGGTGATTTGATAAACTTGCCTGGTAGCCGAATTTCTAAAAATCAATTGCACCGGACGCGGATTAAACGGCGATGCGAAACCATCGTTTCTTAATTCTAATTGAACTTGTACCGAATCTCCTGATTTGATAACTTGAGGTAATACCGCTTTTTCCAACACCAATCTGTATCCCAGATTTTTCTTTATATCTGTCATGCAGCCCTGATCCTCCCAGTCATTGTTCACTAAATTATTATAGCTCACATTTAAAAAGCTGTAATGCAAAGCCGCCATTTCCTGTTCTGCGTAGCCAAGCGGCCCACAATCATTTTGCGGACTAAAGGCATCATCACAAGTTTCTCCGCCAACGGCTACATATCTACTATCCTCCGCAAAATATTTTCGAAGAATCTCATTGGATTCAACTTTTTCTGAAACGGAATTCCCATAATCAGAATAGGTGCCATAATCGTCGGCGCTGGCTAAAAAACAATCGTTATGCAAACCAATTCTTGCAGCATCTTTTTGGCTAAAAGCTACTGGTTGGGTTATTGACGATGTACTTACCCCGGCATTTGGGCCGTGTAAATAGCGCTGCTTAATTTGCGGAGTTCTAACCTGTACCATTCTGTTGGCCGGCACAGCATCCAATAATGCCTTTAACATTTCTGACCTGTCAAGCCAACTACTATCCGGAACAAATCCGAGGTCATTTCTGGAGGCATCGCCAAAATAATCTGTGTAATGATTCTCGCCCCAAATGCCGATAAAGCCCTGCTGGACCACGGCAATTATGTCGCCGTTGCGTTGCAACAGGGGCCTCAGTTGCGAAATATGTTGTAACACAATTTGCTTGGATGCATCGCCATAAGGCGGGCAAATTGCACCATCGGGACAATCACCTTTGTGAGTTTTATCTGTATAAGAGAATCGAAGTATCATTTTCAAACCAGCTTTTCTGGTTAGATCAAAATCATTCTGCAATTGCTGCAGAAATTCCTTGCTGATGGGTGCTTTTTTAAAATTGCTTAACAGATATCCTTTGTAAATTAAAGTGACAAAAGTGGCATAGTTAGCGGAGGGGCTGTTTACAGATTGAATTGATCTTAATTTAATGAGGTTTTCCAGAGAAAATTCTCCGGGTTTGCTGCCGGAAGCCAGATAAAATCCCCTCTCCGGATTTGGAAAATCTTCACTTGACGGAGTATAGACTGATGTTTTGACCTGTGCGTTTACGAGTAAAACGTTCCAGATTAAAATCGCAAAAACTAAATACCTTCTCATATTTTTCCGTGCTTCTTATCCTCAACGTGTTAAAACCAATACCTTAATTTGTAAAGATTTTCAGACTACAACGGAACGGGAATAAACTTTGCGGTAGAATTTGAAACCGGTAGCGAGCCCACGGTTGCATAGCCAGAAGTTAAATCAAAAAGCGCAAAATTCAGCACATTTCTTGGCGATCCTAATGCAGATTTCTTCAAGGAAAACTCTATTACATTTTTACCCGCCGATGTTTTTATGGCAGAAAAGTTCATTACATCTGCAAAATTGGCCACCGGTGTAAATGAGAATGCTGTCTGGGCTCCGCCATGCTTATAAATTGCTCCCCAGGAATTGTTTACCGCAGGTCCTTCGCCCAAAAAATCGGCGCCAGAACCGGCAGGATATGCTCCAACCGTATAGCCTGTTGCGTTGTTGTTATCCCCGTCTATAAACATATCAATCAGCTCCATTTTCATATCGGCGGTTCCTTCAACCAGAAAGTTAATATCAGTTGAAGAGGCAAATGTTTTTACCGCCAATAGCGTTCCACCGGTTCCCGCAGCATTTTCATGCGTGTAAGACACATATTGCCAGTCGGTAAAATCGCCATCTATTTTGATATTAGGTCCAAGAATGGTCACGGTATCTGTAAAAACGTTGGTTTCTGTACCGTTTTTGGCCGTGAGCGAAACCAAAAAATCTCCCTTGCTTTTGAAAATGTGCTGGGGCGATCTTTTATCTGAAGTTTCGCCGCTGTTATCGCCAAAATCCCAGCTATACTCAATGGCATTGCTTGAAAAATTTGTAAAGTTTACTCTGTAACCATCAGCAACGTAGCTGAAAACTGCTTTCGTTCCGCTTCCTCCCTCTTCTTTTTTACAAGAAGCAATAATCAGCAAAGCGGCGATACTGAATAGATAAAAGATATTTTTTTTCATGACTTAATATTTAGTGAATTCCTAAAATTCTGTTTCTACTTTTTTTATTGTGCAATTACTTTTATATCCTTTTTCAGACTGTTCATTCCGCCATTTTCTGTAACCCAAACATCTGTGTTAGCCAGCCTCAGAGCATATTCTAACCGATTTTTTAAGTTTTCGGCCTGATCAGCAATTCTTAAATACAAGCTGTAATCGCCCACAGGCAAAGCCTCCAATTTGATAATTTGATTGATGATTACGTTCACATTCGGTTTGCATTTTCTAAGATCAACCGTTAGCGGAAAGGAATAATACTGAAGCGTACTTTTATTTTTAAGTACTAGCGAGGTATTTTTCTTATTGTAATAAGGCGCATATCCTTTATTAATAAGGGTAATATCTAAAGCCAAATCACCATTATTTTTAACCTGTTCTGGTAGTTTTGCCCTTAGAAAAGCCAGTCTGTAACCTAAATTTCTCTGAAATTCATCAAAACACCCAGAGGTTCTCCATAAGCCAATAGTGGGTTGATAATAATCTAAATTAAGATAGGTCCATTTTAGAAGGCCCATTTCCTTCCTGGCTTCTTCGCAGGTTGGAGAATACGATCCGGTAGGAACACAAGTCTCGCCCCCCGTGGGCACATAATTTGCGTCATTACTGATATACTGCTTATCAGCCACCACGTTTTGATAGGTGCCGTAATCGGTACCGCCGGTTAAAAAACAATCGTTATGGTGCCCTACCCTTGCCATTGACTGAGATGTATAGGCATTTGCTTCTGTAACCGGACTGGATGAATTGAAAATTTCCTGTTTAAACTGCGGTGTTCTTACCTGCACCATTATTTCTGAGGGTAGTACACTCAGGATTTTCTCTAATATTGCTTTTCTATTTTCTGGCGATGCCAGGTTGTTGGATGAACTGTGCCATTCGCCGTAATTGCCTATAAACCCGGCCTGCATAAATGCGATGACATCTTTATTAGCCTCCAAAATGGGTTTCAGTTGATCTAAATGCTGGGTAACAATTGAAATCGGCGCATCGGTTCCGGTTTCGCTGTAAGCAAAACGAAGAATAATTTTAAGGCCGGCTTCACGTGTTTTATCAAGGTCTGCTTGTATGAGACTGAGCTCGGCAGCACTGAGTTCGGCATTTTTAAACTTATCAAAATAGAACAGCCGAAGGAAAATTGAAACATTAGACGCCCGTAGCGATTGCAATAATGGCAAGCTCAAAGATTCACCCTCAGAAAAAACAATATAGGTATGCATAAATCCCCGTTCGGGATTTGGAAAAATTGAATTGGAGATTTCGTAGCTGATCTCGTTCTGAACTGGGTTGACTGCATTGTTATTACTATTGCCTTTTTTACAGCCTGATACCCCGAGAAGTATTACTAACCCAATTGCGGCGACATTCATCCTGCTTGCATTCATCCTACTGTTTTTTTAAATATCTACCAATTAATAACCCGTATTTTGAATAAACTTTCCTTTCCCTTCACTTACCGCCCTTAAAGAAAAGGGGAATACCACCTTGTTTGGTCCGGTAAAAGTAGATTGCTCAACCAATTGCGTTCTGGATACAAATTTTCCCATCCTGATCAAATCTGCCCGGTATTGGCCGTTTTCACACCATAACTCATGACCGCGTTCCAACAAAATCAAATCATTAAAAGCAGCTAATGATGTATAGCTGGCAAGAGTTCTATCGGTTAGACCCGCTCTTCGTCTCACCACGTTCACCAAATCTAATGCGGGTTGGGTGCCCGCGTTTGCCACATTGGCCAATGCCTCTGCCTTAGATAATAACACATCGGCATAACGATACATAATGATATCTACAGTGGTTAAGCCAGTTGTGCGGGCTGCATCCTGATTGATTTTTAAAGGAAGCGGTCCAAAGTTTATATAGGTACCCGGACTGCTGCGGTTGTAAGTAATACCGTCTGTACCGGTATACTCAGGTATTAACATGGTTTTTCTTTTGTCTGCTGCTTCAAAAGAATCGTAAAAATACCAGGTGCTCTGAATGGTTCCGAACCCGCCCTTAGGAGAGAAATTGGCTGGCAATACCATTAATTGCCACTGGTTTTCGCTCGTACCCGCGTAATCACAAGGGATGGCCCAAATTACTTCACGACTATTTTTTGCTCCTTCCAGATTCCACATTCCAACATAATCAGGGTCAAGCTGGTAGTTGCCGTAAGCAATAATTTCATCTGCTAAAACAACTACGTTTGCCCATTTTTTTTCATGCAGATTTAGCCTTATCAAAATCATCTTCGCTAAAGCCTTATTAAAACGACCATATTGTGCCTCGCCGGGCAGGGGAAGGTCTTCTGCGGCCGCAACCAAATCATCTTCAATAAATTTTACCATCTCCTCATTAGTTAGCCGGGCTAAGGGGGCTTCTACCAACGGATTATTTAATATTTCTAACGGGGCAATCACAATGGGGCCGTACAGATCAAATAGCGTGTAGGCCAGCAAACCCCGGGCACAACGTACTTCGGCAATTGCTTTTCTTTTCAAATCATCACCCACGGTAGATTTATTGATCAGATCTATGGTCACCGTCATTCTGCTGATCTTATTATAAAAATCATCGTAATAGTGGGTAAAGCCTTCGTTTTCTGCCCTGTAGTTATGGAGTGTGGCCAGCTGTTGATCGCCATAGGCGCCATGAAGGGTTTCGGTTGTGGCATCAGACAAGTACATCACCCCTCGTTCTGAGGTAGAAAATATCCCGTCTCCGTAAGATCCTCTTAAGGGATAATAAGCAGCATTTACCATCGCTTCTAAATCTGCGGCAGATTTAGGAAAAATGCTTGGGTTTATCTCTCCGTATTCAACCGGGTTCAGATCTTTTGTACAGCTACTTATGGCTAAAAAACCTGATAGTATTAAAATTTTATATGCTTTCATCTTAATATCTGTTAAATAATTAATTAAATGTAAAATTGAGCCCGAAAGTGAAGCTCCGGATGTACGGGTATGCCGCAGTGTAAGAATCAGTTTCTGGATCTACCCCGGTGTAGGGTGTAATCACAAATAAGTTTTGCGCATCTGCATGCAGGCGGGCGTTTGAAAAAACACCTTTTAAAAGTTTGCCCGGGAGGTTATAGCCGAGGGATACATTCTGAAGCCGGATATACCAGGCTTTTTGTACAAAAAAATCTCCGCTGCCATAAGGCGACCGCCCGTAAAAAGAACTGGGATGAGTGGTAGAAGGGTTATCTGGGGTCCATCTGTTTTTAACAGAGCTTAAAGCATTGTAGCCCTGCACAAAAACTGGCTCGGCAACCACCCCGTAGGTTACGAAATTTGGGTCTGCAAACTCACGGCCGAATAATCCGTTGAAATCAAAATTTAAACTAAAGTTCTTATAGCTTAAAATATTGGTGATACCAGCCATTAAACTCGGGTCTGATGTGCCCAAAAGTTTGGTATCTGCCTCATCAATGATGCCATCCGGCGCTCCGGTCCTTAGAAATCGTCCGTTTGCATCAACTACCGGATTCCCAGCTCCGTCCCGCTGAAAACCGTTAATATCTTTA
>JBGTBV010000145.1:0-1589 GCA_041749185.1 Daejeonella sp.
ATGTAAATCTCGCTTGATTCGAAATAAACGGAGGGTATTGTATGCGCAGTTAAACCACCGATAACCTGGTTATCCAATAGAGCTACGTAAAATATGATGTGATCCTTTTCAAGAAGGGATTGTAAGTACGATGTACCCGGCAGCTTAAAATTTTTCATTTCAAAGGCTTCTTCGTAAACTCTGATGAGTTGTATAAGCATTTTAAGATCCGAGGTTCCTAGCTTGTGGTGGCTGACCTGTAGTTTCTGTTCCATTTTAATACGTTGAAAATGGCTCAAAATTAAGGAATCGGTTTTAGGTTTTCAGCTACCTATTGAATGGCCGACAGTTGTTCGTCGATATTGCCGATAGTGATAACCACGTCGTCTTTAATCCATTTCGGATTCTTTATTCCGTCTGCGTTTTTAAGTCTGGCGCCCAAGTGAAAAACCCGCATCAAGACTTCAAAATACGGCAATAACTTTTTCTCTTGGTCATTCAGAGGTAGAACTTTTTCATAACCTTCAAAAAAAGCATCCTTGTTATCCTGATTGTTTCTTTCATATCTGCAAAAGCTTCCCAGATCGTATAAAAAATTACCATGGCCACAGAAGTCAAAATCGAACATTGTTATCTTTCCTGAAGGGTGGTCAATAAAAAAATTTTCGTAGTGAGGGTCACCGTGACAGATTCCTGTCCTGACTTTCTTTAAAGTATCAGGATCTAATTTTTCTTTGAACTGCTGATAGATATTTTCGATCCTGTTGTATGCTATTTCGCCAGGGGCCATTAATTGAAACATCCTTCTGGTGTTATCGAGGATACCGGTTACAGTATAGTTCCTTGAAATTTTTCCAATCCTCAATTCACTTGTCTTCTGATGCAATTCTGCTAAATATTTTCCGAATAAGTGCGCCGACTGGGCATTTAAACAAGGCATTTTTTCTCCGAATCCGTAAGTGAAGATGACGGCAAACCTGACTCCTTCCGGGCAGTCTATTTGTTGAATAAATTTGCCATCCATGTCTGGGGTCGGATAAGACTCCGATATTCCGCTTCGATTAAGAATCAACAGAAGTTCCAGCTCCCCGCTAATGTCGTCGATAGTTCTCCAGTCCGTACGATAGATTCTTAACAGAAATTTATCGGTTGGCGTCTCAATAAGATAGGAATCGTTAATGCCTTGATGAAGGAATACGATCTTGGTTGTTTGCGGAAGTTGATATAAAGGAATAAAGCTTTTTTCTAAACCCTGCGGTGAGACCAATGAATAGGTAACAGGAAATTTTGTCATAACTTTTTTCAGGAGTAGATCGCGGTTACCTTACTATGGAGAAGTTCGTTTGGAAATTACCTTTCCTAGCGGAGTGTCGGATTCTACGGTTATAAGTTTTCCATTGTGGTAGGTATAGATTGAATCCTTGTCATCAGGTGTTACAACCAAATACCTGCCCGGCCCCACGTTTTTTATTTCAAGCATTCGTGCATGCATGTTGGAAAAAATGGTTTTAACACCCGTTGGTTCGCGAAAGAAAAGGTCGACTACAGAAAAATCAATCTTCACATTCTTTATCATTTCCTTTTTGCCGTTTCTTTCTACCTCGTATGAC
>JBGTBV010000146.1:0-78385 GCA_041749185.1 Daejeonella sp.
GTACGGCTAATACCTTGATCATTCATAACGATAAAGTGGTAGTTGATGAACCTTCAATTGTGGCCTTTGACCGCACCACCAATAAAATTATTGCCATTGGCAGGCAGGCCATGCAAATGGAAGGAAAAACGCACGACAACATTCGGACCGTACGACCGCTAAAGGACGGGGTAATTGCAGATTTTAATGCCGCCGAACACATGATTCGCGGAATGATTAAGATGATCAACAACGGTAAAGGCTGGTTTTTCCCGTCGTTGCGGATGGTTATTTGTATACCCTCCGGAATTACCGAAGTAGAAAAACGGGCGGTAAGAGATTCGGCCGAAATTGTGGGCGCCAAAGAAGTTTATCTCATCCACGAACCCATGGCGGCAGCGGTAGGCATCGGCATTGATGTGGAAGAACCCATGGGCAACATGATCATTGACATCGGCGGTGGCACAACAGAGATTGCCGTAATTGCCCTTTCGGGGATTGTTTGCGACCAGTCTATCCGCGTAGCAGGCGATAATTTCGACAGCGATATTGTACAGTATATCCGCCGTCAGCATAACATTATGATTGGCGACCGCACTGCAGAGAAGATTAAGATCGAAGTAGGATCAGCCCTGCCAGAACTTTCCGATCCGCCTGCAGATTTTGCCGTGCAGGGCCGCGATTTGATGACGGGGGTTCCCAAGCAGATCACGGTTTCGTATACAGAAATTGCCCATTGCCTGGATAAGTCTATTTCAAAAATTGAGGAGGCTATTTTAAAGGCACTGGAAATCACTCCGCCCGAGCTTTCGGCAGATATTTACCAGACCGGTATTTATTTAACGGGCGGAGGCGCCTTACTTCGGGGTCTTGATAAACGGGTGGCTTCAAAAACAAAACTTCCCGTTCATGTTGCCGAAGATCCCCTCCGGGCGGTGGTACGCGGCACCGGCATCGCATTAAAAAATATAGGAAGTTTTAAATTTTTAATGCAATAGAGGACGATTTGAGATATTAGATTTCTATCCGGGTCTGATATTTCCGGTCTCAAATCTCAAATCTGCTATTTCTCCTATCTAAACCCTATGCGTAACCTTTGGATGTTCATCAGCAAATACAATGCATTTTTTTTGCTGATTATCTTCCTTATTTTTTCTTTTGTTTTACTGATCAACAATAATTCTTATCAGCGGGCCAGTGCCTGGAATTCGTCAAATTTAATAGTGGGCCGGGCTTATGAACGGGTAAATTCAACTGCCAGTTATCTCAATTTGGGGCAGACCAACGATAGCCTCGCGGCCGAAAACGGCAGGCTTAAAAATCAATTAAAAACATCGTTTTTTGACGATAGCGTAGCCTCAGAATCTGTAAATGACACCATAAATCAACAGCAGTACACCTATATCGTCTCTAAGGTGATCAACAACTCGGTGAATCAGAAAAACAATTATTTAACCATAAACCGCGGGGCTAAACATGGCATTAAAAAAGGCATGGGTGTTATCGGTGCGAAGGGTATTGCTGGCATTGTGCTTAATGTTTCTGAACATTTCGCTACGGTTCAGTCTGTTTTGCATCAGGATACCCGTATAAGTGCCACTGTAAACGGCAACATTGGCTCCCTGGTTTGGGGTGCTGATAGTTACGACCCGCGGCTTGCCATACTCAAAGATATCCCCAATCACGTATCCGTTAAAAAGGGCGACCGTATCGTTACTTCGGGCTATTCGTTATTCCCCTCCGGAGTAGAAATTGGCCGGGTAACACGTACCGGCATTAAGGGAGGAGATAGCTTTTTAGATATTGAACTTTGGCTAAGCACAGATTTTTCTAAACTTCAATACGTTTATGTGGTCAATAATCTGCTTTCGGCAGAGCAGCAAAATTTAGAACAAGCAAACAAGGTGCAATAATGGGGCGTGTAATTCTAAATAATATCATCCGATTTTTTTTGCTGCTGGGCCTGCAGGTATTTTTCTTAAAACACATTGGCTATTATAACCTGGCCACGCCGTTTTTGTACATCCTTTTTATTTTATTGCTGCCATTTAAAATTCCGAACCTGCTTTTATTTTTGCTGGCTTTTTTAACCGGCCTTACTGTTGATGTTTTCTACGATACCCTCGGTTTAAACGCCGCGGCCTGCACGGTTTTAGCTTACGTTCGTATCATTTTTATAAGCGTAACCGTACAACGCGAAGGTTTTGACAATGAGCCTGATCCAAGTTTAGGAATTATGGGCTTCAGATGGTTTATCTTATATGCTACGTTGCTAACATTTTTTCATCATCTGGTATTGTTCACGTTTGAAACCTTCCGCTTTTCTCAATTTGGATATACACTATTACGGGTTATTTTAAGTTCAATATTTACAATCTTGCTGATACTTTTGGCCGAGTTTACTTTTTTCCGTAAAAAAATGCGTTAATGAATAGTTTTTTTGCCCGTAAATATGTTATACAGGGAATATTTATAGTTGTTGCGCTTATTTTGCTTACGCGGATTTTTTATATACAAGTTGTAAGCGATAAATACCTGCTATCAGCAAATAACAATGTACTTCGTAAAATTCTGATTTATCCCGCAAGGGGAATAATTCTGGACCGTAATGAAAAAATTTTGGTGCAGAATGAGCCCGTTTACGATCTGATGGTTACGCCACGCGAAGTAAAACCTTTTGATACCGTTGAATTTTGCCGCCTCATAGGAATTGATAAGGAAGGATTTGATAAACGCTTTAAAAAAGCCAAAAACTATTCGCCATACCGTTCTTCTGTTTTTGAAAAACAACTATCCGCACAAACTTACGCTACATTTCAGGAAAAACTTTTTGAGTTTCCAGGCTTCTTTGTCCAAAATCGAACGGTGCGCAAATACCCCGACAGCACGGCTGCGCAGTTTTTAGGCTACATTGGCGAGGTATCTGAAAAAGCCATCGAGAATTCAAATGGTTTTTACCGCCAGGGCGATTACATTGGCATAAGTGGTGTAGAAAAATCATACGAAGATTTGCTTCGCGGGCAGCGGGGCGTTCAAAATTTAATGGTGGATGCGCTGAACCGACCAAAAGGTCATTTTGCGGATGGAAAGTACGATACCCTGGCCGTGGCTGGCGAGCGCCTGATCTCCTCGTTAGATAAAGATCTTCAGAAATTCGGCGAAAGCCTGATGCAGAACAAGATTGGAAGCGTGGTTGCTATTGAACCTTCAAGCGGCGAAATTCTTTCTTTCATCAGCAGTCCGGGATACGACCCGAACATGATGGTTGGACGGCAACGGGGCAACAACTATATGAAGTTATTAAATGATCCGGCAAAGCCGATGTTCATCAGGCCCATACAAGCAGAATACCCGCCGGGCTCGATCTTCAAAATCATTAATGCCCTGGTTGCTCAGCAATTTGGAATGATCAATCCACAAACAACCTATTATTGCCCCGGCGGCTATCGCTACGGCCGCAACGGATTTATGGGCTGTACCCACGTTCATGGCTCCGTCAATCTGACCCGTTCAATCCAGGAATCTTGTAACACCTACTACGGATATACTTACAGCTTAATGATTGATAAAGCCGGCATGCGCCCGGTAAATGCCTTTAAGAAATGGCGCAGCGCCGTGGCCCAATTTGGCATTGGCGACGATTTAGGGATTGATCTCCCGAATGAACGCAACGGTTTGCTGCCAACTGCCGAGCTGTATACAAAACGTTGGGGAAGCGATAAGTGGGGCTCGGGTTTTAATATTTCCTTGTCTATCGGGCAGGGAGAACTTGGCATCACGCCCTTACAAATGGCCAATGTTATGGCAATTGTGGCCAACCGTGGCCATTACTTTAAACCGCATCTAATACAGGCAATCGGCGAGAAAAAGGTAATAAAAAGTGAATACACCAAACGAAACGATGCCGGCATTGACGCCAAATATTTCGATGTGGTCATTCAGGGGATGAGCCAGGTTGTGAATTCGCCGGGAGGAACGGCAATATACTCTAAAATCAACGGCATAGAAATGTGCGGAAAAACGGGCACAGTGCAAAATCCGCATGGCGCAGATCATTCTGTTTTTGTAGCGTTTGCCCCGCGTGATAATCCAAAAATCGCTATTGCGGTGGTGGTAGAAAACGCCGGCTTCGGTTCTACCTGGTCGGCGCCGATAGCCAGCCTGATGGTGGAAAAATACATCAGTAGATCTATTTCGAGGCCGAAAGCTTATGTAGATCGTTTATTAGAGGCCAACTTACTGCCCGGGGCGGCGCTGAGGCCGAAACTGGTTCCCAAGCAAAAAACGGACACAGGCAGAGCTGTTAAACCTTCGGTTTTACGGCCCGTGCAAACAAAGCGGGAGGTTTCTGAATAATGAAAAACCATCGCAGCCCTTTTTTTAATGTTGACTGGATAGTGATTGTTACTTTTTTAGCGCTCTGCATAATCGGCTGGTTTAACATTCACGCCGCGGTTTTCGACCCGGAAAAGCCAGAAATCTTTAATCTGCAAACCAACTATGGCAAGCAGTTAATTTTCATTGTTTCGGCATTGGTTTTAGGGATGGTAATCCTTCTGCTGGATAGCAAGTTTTTTAACACGTTTTCGCCGGTTTTTTACGGGGCTACTTTATTGTTACTCGTTCTGGTATTAATTGTAGGCAGAAACGTTGGCGGAAACCAGGCATGGATACCCATAGGCAATTTTCGGCTGCAGCCTTCTGAATTCGCTAAATTTTCTACCTGTCTGCTATTGGCCCGGTACCTTAGTACCATCAACACCAAAGTGCAGGACCTGCGCACTCAAGCCGTTTGCGCAATTATTTTGTTGATCCCCATGGGATTGATTATGTTACAGCCCGATACAGGATCGGCACTTACATTCGGCTCGCTGATATTTGTGCTTTACCGCGAAGGCTTATCGGGCTATTTTTTAGTAATCGGGGCCATCCTCATCGCCTTGTTCGTCCTGTCGCTTTTAACGAGCAAACTGTATCTCATCGCCGGCTTAATTGTAATATGCGCATTGCTTATTTACAACTACAAGAAAAACAGGGCCTTTGTAAGCACTGTTATTTACGGCTTTATTATCTCGGTGGTATTTATTTTCTGTGTTGATTTTGCTTATAATAATGTGCTGCAATCGCACCAGCGCAACCGTATAGACGTACTTTTGGGCACGGTGCAAGATTTGCGGGGCGAGGGGTATAACGTAAATCAATCGAAAATAGCTATCGGTTCTGGCGGTATGTGGGGCAGGGGATATTTGCAGGGAACGCAAACCAAGTATGATTTTGTGCCCGAGCAAAGCACTGATTTTATATTCTGCACCATTGGCGAAGAATGGGGCTTCGCGGGTAGTTTTGTGGTGATATCGCTTTACCTTTTCCTGCTGCTCAGAATTGTGAACATCGCCGAAAGGCAGCGCTCCTCGTTCAGCAGAATTTATGGATACGGGGTTGCATCAATTATTTTCTTTCACTTTTTCATTAATATCGGGATGACAGTTGGCCTTGTACCCGTAATCGGTATTCCCCTGCCCTTTATCAGCTATGGCGGTTCTTCACTTTGGAGTTTTACCATTCTTCTATTTATCCTCCTCAAACTTGATTCTCACCGCATGGGAGTTGTGTAAAATGACGTGGCTTTAAGCGAACCGTCGGTTAAGCACTTCGTAAAACTGATCTACGGTGCTTTGTTTCTCGGCCCACCTGTTTTTCCCGGCGTAGTTCTGCTGCAAAAAGTTATCGGCCGATTCAAAATCCTCAAAACGGTTCACCAGCTCAATCGCTTCGCTGTAGGCTAAACTGTATCCGCTAAATAAATCGCGTACAAACATCAGCTTTTCATTGAGTTTGATCATTGATTTCAGATCGCGTTCTTCACTTTGCTTCAGCGATGCAACTGTTTCATTTTTTTTAAGGCTTGCGGACAGTATTTCGTTAAGAGTAGGAGTTTTCTCCCGGCTAGCCTGATTTGAGTCTATTTTTTCTTCCGCTCCCGGTGATGTGCCCAGAATTATCGGTTTAACCGGAGGTTCTTCATCAAGGTTTTCCGCAGATTTTAAATTCTCATTCTCTGAATGGTCTTCATCATTAAAACCGTTGAATTCTACATTACGGGGAATTTCCTCTACGAGATCAACTGGGCTAACATTAGATTCTTGTTCGGGTGTGATAATTTCAAAGCGAAGTTCCTCTTTGTTTGAAAGGATTAATTCAGGGTAAAAATCCGCAGATTTATGGAAATCCTCCGGCGAAGAAGCCGGATCAAATTTATCGTTTGAGCTAAGCTGACAAAGTTCATCAACTTTGCTATCCGATATCAGGGGAACTGGATTGCGTTCGTTGAGCAATTCTGGCGACTGATCCAGCTTTCTGAGAATTGCCAGGTGCTCTGATAGAAAATGAGTGTTTGCTATTAAAAGTTCCAGTTCCAGCGGATTTATGCTTTCAGGATTTTGCGCTAAAAATTGATATTGCCCGGCAACTTCGTTTATAATTTCACCTATTTTCTTAAAAATTGTTGTCTGATTCATCCTTATTAATGTTTTAGCATTTATGGCGATCGGAAATTGATAAAATATTTCCCGGCAACGGCCAAATTGACGGTCTAAAGATAAGCACAATTATGAATTGCTGCCGCCGGAATGTTCACACTTTGCTGCCGGAAGTCTGAATTTGTTCAGCAAATTTTTAGATATTAGCCGCCCAATCAAATAGAAAAAATACAGGGCGAATGCTATTTAGCGAACACAATTTTAAAAAAAGAAAAGAACTTGGCGGGAGCATTGAAGTGATTTGCGGTTCTATGTTTTCCGGTAAAACCGAAGAACTTATCAGGCGCTTGCGCCGGGCACAGATTGCTAAATTGAACGTAGAGATTTTTAAGCCCGCTACAGATGTGCGCTATGACGAAAACGCGGTGGTATCGCACGATTTAAATTCCATTCAATCAACACCGGTTGAGAATTCGGCGGCTATTCTGTTGCTCGGAACCTATACCGAAGTAGTTGGAATTGATGAAGCCCAATTTTTTGATGAAGGACTTCCGGAGGTTTGCAACCAGTTGGCTAACCGCGGCATCCGCGTAATCGCTGCCGGTTTGGATATGGACTTTCAGGGTAAGCCCTTTGGACCCATGCCGGCATTAATGTCTATCGCAGAGCTGGTAACCAAGGTGCATGCGGTTTGTTTACAATGCGGCGGACCGGCAACGTACTCTTACCGCACGGCAGCAAGTGAAAATAAAATTCTGTTAGGCGAGAAGGAAAGCTATGAGCCCCGATGCCGCATTTGCTATAATTCCCTTTAATTTACCGCACGATCAGCATTTTCATGGTGCGGCTTTTGTTCTCATAGCTCATCCTGTAAAAATAAACACCACTTTTAAGCCCGCCGAGGTCAACGTTGATGCGGTAAAGTCCCTGCCTTAAATTCTCGTTTAAAACTTCGCGAACACGTTTGCCAACCACATTGTAAAGAGAAATGGAAGTCACCGCTTCTTTCGGGATACTGAACTCTATGGTTGTGCTGTTAACCGCCGGATTGGGGTAATTTTGCTTCAGAACAAATCCTTCTGAAGGCGAAACAGATTGGTTTAACAGCGTGTTGTATTTGTTTTCCGCAGCCACGGCACTGGCCTGCAAATCTTCCAGATTATCGCCTCCTATAAAGGCGAAAGCCACTTTAACAGCCCCGTTGGCGGGAATTGTATACGGCCCCGATCCAATCACAAAACTAACATCATATCCGTTTGCAGGGCTATCGCCCAAACTATTGGTCTTTATACCGCTAGAAAGCGTAAGGTATTTTTCTGATAAGCTAAAGCCACCGCCCGTTTCCAGCAGATCGCCCGATACCTGATAGGTTAGGGGATAGTAGGCCGGAGCGGCTGTATTTTTCAACAACTTAACCGCCGCATATTTGGTTCCCGCAGTTCTTCCGTAAACATAACCCATCCGGTTTACTGCGTCGTATTTTGTAATGTCGCGGCCGCTTTCGTCTATATCCCAATCTGTGTACAAACCCACATACACGCCTACCAGGGGAGTTGCGTTATTGTTCTGAATATCGTATTCTACCAGGGTATATTTGTCATCGGGAACTTCAGAATAAGCAAGTTGACGATGCCGCACATACAAGCTCAATGGCGAGGGGCTTCTTGAATCGTTAAACTCAGACCGGGCTTCAAAGGTGGCGTCGGGGTTTTGAGCCCGGCTAACCCGAACCTGCTTTACAAAATGATTATCGCTGTCGCCGGCATCATTACGGGCATTGTTAGAAACGCGGTTGCTTGCATTGCCAATCATTAATGATGCCTCGTACAAAAGTGACTGGCCCTTGTACACAAACCCTAAGCCATTGGTTGCCTCCGGCGAATTATAGCCTACCCTCCCATTACTGGTGATTGTTGATGAAACCTTGTTCACTTCAATGTTCAGGTAATCAAGAGAAACGGTGATCTTAAAAATTTCAAAATCGCGATAGTTACCGCCATTTGATGTGTAACTCAATCTGAATTCTACCTCCTCATTATCGCTCACGCCCGGCTTTATAAAAACCCGGAACGGACCCACCGCGTTCTTTGTTTCGAGAGTACTAAGGCCGCCTACGTTCAACTGGCCGTCTATAATCTCCACATCGGTATTTGTAGAACTGAGGTTTAAAACCAGGCCCGTTGCCGGTGCCAGAAAGTTTCTGATATCAAAGAAAAGACGCATGGTATCATTTGCGGCAAGGGCGCCATTGTTTCTGTCTACTATAGTTATTTTCTGGTTTCTGATTGATGGAGAAGCTTCGGTAACAGCCCTTAAAACGTTTATCCGGCCCTTGCCCAGCAAACCTACAAAATCCGGATTTTCACTATCTATGTTATCGGCCGTAACCCGTAGCTGCTCTCCAACCTGCAACATGTTAAAATTTGGAAACCTGGCTTTTACAAGTGCCGCGGCGCTGGCGGCCATTGGCGAAGACATGGATGTGCCGGATCGGTTTCCGTAAGTTCCTCCGTTACGTGTATTGTAAATGGTTGCCCCCGGAGCGGCTAAATCTACCGTAGGCCCAAAATTGGAAAAAGAGCTTTTGATATCGGTGCTGTTTACGCTGGCGACAGACATTACGCCGCCATACGATGCCGGAAAATCGGGCAGATCGGTGTTATCATTTCCGGCCGCAGCCACAATCAAAACGCCTTTGCTAAGAGCGTAGTTAATAATTTCCTGACCGAAATTGCCTCCGCCCGGACCGCCCCATGAACAGTTAATAATCTGGGCGCCGTGGTCTGCCGCGTATTTTATTCCCTCATATCCCCGGTAGATTGCTCTTGAATTATTATCTGCGCCAACCTTCACAATTAATAATTTAGCGTTGAACGCCGTGCTGGCCACACCGATTAAATTATCAGAAACTGCGGAAGCAATACCACTGACATGCACACCATGGTCGGTTGAATCGCTGGTAACATCGGGGTTGTTATCCTCCTTGATACTGCCCGCAGACAGGCCAATAAAATCCCATCCGGTATAATTATCAATGTAGCCGTCCCGGTCATCATCTATTCCGTTTACGGGATCTGCCTGATTGAGAAAAATATTTGCCGCCAGATCCGGATGTTCCAAATCAGACCCCGAATCAACAATAGCGATAACCACATTTGCCGAGTTGCGGATCACATCCCAGGCCTGGGTAGAACGAATTTGATTAAGATAACCCTGTCGCGACTCAAAAAAAGCATCATTTGGCGTGTATTGGCTGTAATAAATGTAGCTGGGTTCAGCATAATCTACGTTCGGGTTTATCAAAATTTCATTGATAACCTGATCAACCGGTTTTTTACCTGTAAAAGTAAGTTCAAAAATCCGGTCTAAACCGCCATCATCCGGTTTCTGCCTGCCCGTTGCAGAAACTTCGGCGTTCGAGTTAGCAAAAATTTGCTTAACTCCGGTAATAGAAACCGACTTAAGCTGGAGTTTGTGGACGTTCCCCAAGGTTTTAATAGAAAACGCTCCCGAAGAATCGGGCCTGAATTTTACAATTACCTTGTCGGGAAGATAATCTGCAGCAGTAACTCCTGCCGGAAATTTAAAGACCCGGCGTTGTGCAAGAGGACCGTCTGCCGCGAAACAAAAAGAATAATTAATTAGTAAAAAGAGGGTAAAAAATACTTTCATATAGAAAACTTGAGGCGGAGTAAATATACATATAACAATAGCCCAACCGTTGAGATTCTACCCGTTTTTTGATTATATTAGGGCAGAGGCCGAAAAAATTACTGTCAACATTTCGGTTAAGAAATTCACAGGTTAGTCAATTGGAATTAAACATTTTAACTTCTACTTTGTACATACAGAGAAAGTTGAACAAATGTTTCCATGTGTATTTGCCAGCGAGAAAAGTGATCAGGTGATATTTGGCACACTACTTGAAAAGTTTATTTATCTATGGACATAAAGCAGAAGGTATTAATTATTGATGACAGTCAGATTGACCTCCCGGTTAGTGCTTTGCTTCTTAAAAACAAATTTAAAAACGCCGATATTCATTTGGCCAGCAGTGCGGGCAGCGGCCTGCAGTGGCTCAAAGAAAATCAAGATCAGTTGAATGATGGTCTGATTATTCTATTGGATGTACGGATGCCTGAAATGGATGGTTTTGAGTTTTTAAATGCGTATGAGCTTTTATCCGACCAGATTAAATCAAATACCCACATTATCATGCTGTCTGCTACCTTAGACCCTTTCGATATTCAAAAGGCGCAAAAAAACAAATATGTTAAATCTGTTCTTAGCAAGCCGCTCGCCGTTTCAGAATTGATAGAAATCCTTAGTTCTATGCAGTAATTTCGTTCAGAGCCGCAAACTCAAAAATTCACTTCCATACTTCTTTTACTTTTTCGGCTATGGTATGCTCAGCCCGAAAAGTTAGTCCTAATAAGGAAGCAATAGTTTGGGCCAACTGCTGCTGATAGAGTTGCGTATCTGTTTTGATTTCGCCTTTTGCAGCGATGCCCGGGGCGATCAGTCCAAACCAGGTTTCATCAGATCCGGGAATACTTTTGCCGTGCTCTGTCCATAGGTTTTTGTTCATATCTCCGCGACCGTGATCTACGGTTATCAGCAACGCCGTTTTATTTTTATACCGGGGGTTAGATTGTAGGTATGTCCATATCTCCTGCAACCATTTATCAACCTGATGGGCTGCCTGCAGGTAAGACCGGTATTGCCCGGCATGAGCCCATTCGTCGGTTTCGCCATAAGCGATATACAACACTTTAGGCTGATGAATTTTTAAGTGTTCCATGGCGGCATAATGCGTATACACATCCATACATTCTGCACTGTTCCAGGGCCTGTAACTATCCGCCAGCATTTGATTGATGAGTACCTGTTTCTCTGAAGGCTTGACGCCGCCGCTGGCATCAAAAGCAGAAATTACCGGGAAGCCGGCCCGCTCCTCATTTAATATTCTATCGAAAGCGTTCCAGGCACCTAAAGCGACAACTTTGTTCTTAAATGCCGCCTGCCGGTTTATAAATTCGAGCACCGTAACGTTCGGGTTGGCCGGATAGGCGTTTGAATTGATACGCTCATCGGCATAACCTGTAAAAAGCTCACTATAACCCGGGTAAGAAAACCAGTAGTTATTGGCGGTGTTAACCTTGTTGCCAACTTGCCTGTTGCCATACAATTGCCCCTCCCGGCCTAATTTTCCCCACACAAACGGCAGCAATTTTTCCCGGCTGGCCTGTTCGGTATTTTTATAAAACTCCTCAAAAATCAGGCTGCTGTCGCCCTGATTAAAGCGTGTGTTTTTTGCCAAAGAGGTATCTAAACCTTTAAATACCTCCTGCCAGCGCAAGCCGTCGGTCGTTATGATGATTAAGTTCTCAATTTTGTTTTGTGCGTTTACGTTTACGGCCGCAAAGAGAAAAGTTATAAACAATATTTTTACGATAGATTTCATTTGGCAAATACAGATTTTGATTTTAATGATTTACGTAGTTAATATTAAAATACCGGCAGAGATAGCAAAAAACGCCCCTTATAATGATTGTCAGAAACTGAAAACCTTATTCGTTCAGCTTTCGGGCGAATTTACCAATAGTGAGCCCCTGTACCAATATGGAGAAACAAACAATCACGTAGGTAATGGTTACCCAGATATCGCGGTTATACTCTGGCCTGATGGACAGGGCCAACGCAATAGAGATACCACCCCTCAGACCGCCCCAGGTTAAAATGAGAATCGTTTTCTGCGTTATTTTTTCTTTAAAAGCGATAGCCAGCGCCGGAATATAAATTGAAACATACCTGGCCCCTACACTAATGAAGATTAAGATTAACGCCGCATAAATGATGGTTTGATTGGCTTCTACTACCAGCAGCTCCAAACCGATCAGCACAAACAAAATGGCATTTAAAATCTCATCAAGAAGCTCCCAAAACTTATCAATATATTCTTCGGTTTGTAGAGACATTCCGTGCTCTTTGCTAAAATTTCCGGTTATCACGCCGGCTACCACCATTGCTAAGGGACCAGAAACATGGAGATAATGCGCTAACGTATATCCACCCATAACAATAGCCAGCGTAATCAGAACTTCTACCTGATAATTATCAATGCTGGAAATTAATCGGAAACCCAGCCAGCCAAGGCCCAAACCAAGCAATAAACCTCCCAGTGCCTCCTGTCCGAAAAACAGCAAGATGCTGCCGACAGTTAAATCTATGTTTGGGTCTGCAAGTTTTAAAATGGTGATAAATACAACAACCGCCACACCGTCATTAAAAAGCGACTCGCCGGCAATTTTTGTTTCCAGTGATTTTTTTACGCCCGCTGTTTTCAGTATGCTTAAAACCGCGATTGGATCTGTTGGCGAAATGAGGGCCCCAAATAAAAATGCGTGGACCAAACTGACCGAAACCCCGAATAAGCCAAGCAGGTAAAAAGTGATGTATCCGATTATAAACGTGCTGATGAGTACACTGATGGTAGAAAACAACAAAATACTTAGCCGCTCGCTCTTTAAATCCCGATAATTAATGTGTATCGCTCCGGCAAACAACATAAAACTGAGCATTCCTTCCAACAACAATTCGCTGAAATTGATATTGTAAAGTTCAACCTCCACCAGGCTTTTAAAAAGAGGAAAGAAACGCCCGACCAACAATATGCAAAACGAAAATATAAGCGAGCCAAGCATCAAACCAATGGCGCTGGGCAATTTCAAAACCCGAAAATTGAGATAGGAAAAGCAGGCCGATAGAACAATGATGATAGAAATAAGATGGAATAAACTCATGATGCGGCGTTATAGACTTCGTATTTAAAATTGAATACGGCGGCTTACGCTTCGCCGTCTTTTCTCATCTGGATATTAAAAGCAGGCGCCTGATAGTCTGCAGGCATGTAACCGGGCGGAATGGTTGTTGCGTTGCCGTCGCGGGCGGCCCGGTAATGAGGCGAGAGTATTTCTATGCCATGTTCATTGCACACATCCTGGATATTCTGATGCAGATCTGAATAAATTACTGCCTGCTTGTTAGGTTCTTTGATGTAACCGTTTATCTGGTAAGAAACATAGAAATCATCCAGGCTGGTTTGGAGTACAAAGGGTTCTGGCTTTCGCAAAATGAGCTTGGTTTTCATCGCCGCTTCAATCAGCACTTTATGCATATCCCGCCAGGGCACGTCATATCCAATGGTTACGGTGGTATGCACAATCAGGCCGTTAACTGGCGCATCACTGCTGTAATTAATGGTATGGCTGTTCATAATTGTTGAATTGGGGATGGAGATAATTTCATTTTTTATTGTGCGGATGCGGGTTACCAGCAATGATTTTTCGATCACATCGCCCACCACATCGCCGAATTTTACGCGGTCGCCGATTCTGAACAAACGCATATAAGTAAGTATTAAGCCCGAAACAATATTAGAAAGCGACCCCGCCGAACCGAACGTAAACAGAAATCCAAGAAAAACGGTAACGCCTTTAAAAATTTCAGAATCGCTGCCCGGCAGATATGGAAATATTACGACCATCATAAAAGCATAAATCAGAATTCTGATAATCTGATAGGTTGGGTTAGCCCAATCCGGGTAAAAGCCGTTTAGGTGAAGATTCCCCCTTTCAATTTCGGTTTTGAGAAAATGGATTCCTTTTAAGACATATCTGAAAAAAATGATCACCACAATAATGGTAATCAGATTTGGAAGATAGTTCCAAAGGCCGGCGAAAATCCGCTGTACAGGCTTAAGAATATACCCAAATAAGACTTCCGCGAAATCTTTTGTCCACGGGAAAATGCCGAACAGGATGGGTAATGCCACATAAACCGATAGTAAAATAACAAACCATTTCAGAATGTTATTCACCCACAAAAATGCATTTACCTGCTGCTTTGAGTCAAACAGCACATAACTTTTTATCTTAATGCCGTTAATTCGGCGACCCTCTTCTCCCCGGATTTTTTTTGAGCTGTACGCGAATAGTTTACCGATATAAAAAATGAGAACAACAATTATCAGGATGATGAGCAAAGCCAGTCCAATTTCTTTGGCAAGGGTGGCGAAGCTGGTTTCTGATCTATAATTAATAACCGCATTGCTGATAATTGCTTTGTACTTTTTGGCCGCTTCCTGCTTTGTTTCGTTCTCCCAGAGCGCATCATTTTCAGAAACACTCATTATAATATCTTCACCGTAAACCAGATCTATGGTATTTTCTGCTTCTACGAGTTTGAGCGAATCGGCACTGAAAACTAAAACATCTGCCAGATCTTTAATCCTCCCGGTTAATGCTTCAGCCCGATCTTTTGGAGAAAAGCTGCCCTGCTTACTATAAATCACAAAAAGGGTATCGGTAAAGAACCCGTTTACCGGATAGCCAATCGCGGTTGATCGTAAGGAATCAATTTCATTTCTTTTTTGCGCCAGCCGCCTGATCTCGGTTTCGCGAAGCGACTCCAATTGCTTTTGAAGTTCTTCTTTTTTTAAATTATCAGTAGTTCGCAAAGAACTGAGCTGCGCCTCCAGTTCCGCCTTTTTTACGGAGTCGGCAATACGCTGCTGCCTGATTTGTTCAAGCTTAATATTATAATCCTGCAGGATGGTGGCATTCAGCGAATCATTTTTTCTGTTAGAAGAGTCTTTCTGAGCGTAAGAAAAGCCTTGTGTCAGAAAGAAACACAGAAAAAACAGCAAGATTTTAGCGGGCCCGCACATGAGTTTCGTTTTCGCTAAATATAGCAGAATTTCGATCGTTCAAATCCAGAATCGCACAGATTTGATAACACACCCTGGTATACAAATTTAGCGTGCTTCGGTAACTTGTTTCAACGACCTTTAACCCTATCGAACCTTTACATCAAAAATGATGTTAGTGATGCAGCTATAAAAACGCAAACAGGCGCTTCCGCGATACGGGAAAGATCAGGCTGAATTTAAATCAATTCAAAAATAGAAACCGGTTATGGACGAACTCAAAATTTACATCAATTACATCGCTAAAGTTTTCGAATCTATTGGTGTGATTACCATCGTGATCGGCACGTTGATGGCACTCTTTAAGTATGTTTTTGCCATACAGAAAGTGAAACCAAGATCGTACAGAATTGTGCGGGAAGAGTTGGGAAAAGCTTTGCTTTTAGGCTTGGAAATTCTGGTTGCCGGGGATATCATAGCAACCGTTGCTACCGAACCCGAGATGCAGCAGGTTCTGGCTCTGGCACTTATTGTGGTGATCAGAATTTTGCTGAGCTTCTCCACAGAAATTGAAATTGAGGGAAAGTTGCCCTGGCGGAAAGCGGAATCAGAGCAACGCGATCGTTAAAACTTGGAATTGACGTGTATCGGGTGGAATGCAGGTAACGGAAATATTATAAAATTTTCCCAAACACAACTAAATTCTTTCAGGTTATGGATCAAACAAGTACCGGCCAAACATTTTTTTGGTATCTGCCCCGGTTATTTTAAAACGCCAAACACAAGCCCTATGGAACATAATTTTCACGATGAAGATAACAATGTCAAAAACTACAGCGGCGCCGAAGCCATTAAAAAGTTAAAAGAGTTAGCTGAAGATGCCCGGATCTGCATGTTCACTACCTTTACTACCGAACGCCCGCTTCCGAGCAGGCCGATGGCGCTACAGGGTGTTGACGAAGACGGAACCCTTCAATTTTTCAGTGCCACAAACTCAGACAAGAACCGGGAAATTGAAGCTGATGCTTATGTACAGCTTTTTTTTGAAAACAATAGCAGCAGCGAATATTTGCACGTTTTCGGTCAAGCGGTTATTTCGCAAAACCGTGAAAAGATCAGGGAACTTTGGAGCGCCTGGGCAAAAACATGGTTCCAGGATGGCCCGGAGGATCCGAAGCTAAGTTTAATCAGCGTAAAGCCTCAAGCCAGCGAATATTGGGATACCAAACACAACAAAATGGTTCAGTTAATCAAGATTGCCGCTTCCATAGTTTCTGGTAAAACTATGGATGATGGCGTTGAAGGAAAATTGAACATCTAAGTAATTCTAATCAGGTGAGCGGTATTACCGACGACGAAGCCTTGGAATTATTTTTTTTAAAAGGAGAGCCCGGCTCTTCTTTTTTCGTTTACCGCCCTATAAACCAGTATTTGCCAATTGACTCAAGGTTTTTTTACAGACCGCTTCTGCCCTGTAATTATTTCTGTGCTTAAAGTTTTTAGATTTGTGCCCGTTATGAGCGGTTTATCCGCCAATAGCGGCCAGCCAAAATAATAATAGAGCACACACACATAATGCGGAAACTTTTTTACCTCCTTGCGGCTACATTGCTGATTTTTTTTCCAGCGGTTTACATATTTATCCCCAACCAGATTGTAGTTTCAAAATCCGAGTTAGTTGAATCGAGCGAGCGGATCATAGCCGCCCACTTAAACTATAACCGCGGGCGCCAAAAATGGTGGCCTGCTCAGGACGATATAAAAACTGAAAGTAAATTAGCTGCTGATACGGGTACCATAACTCTTGATGGCTACCAATTTCATTTCATGGATCCGCGGTTCAATTTAACAGAGGTGCTGATCAAGAAAGGAAACCTGGAAATAGAAAGTGTAATAACCTGGGAAGCTATGCCTAAAAATCTGATGAAAATTACCTGGATCGGCACGTTTACAACCAGTGTTAATCCTTTTAAACGCGTTGCAGAATATCAAAAAGCGGTGATGCTGAAAAAGAATATGCGAACAATTTTAGATAATCTGCTCGGCTATATTGTCAGTTCAGAAAACATTTATGGTTTTAATTTCCGAAGAGAAACCGTAAGAGATACCGTTTTGGCAACGGCAACCATTAACAGCAAAACCTATCCCGGGCTTCCTGAAATATATAACCTGATCGACTCTGTAAAGCGCTTCTCTAAAGCAAAAAATGCGAAGCAGCAAAATCCGCCCATGTTAAACATCTCCGTAACCGAGAGCGGCGGCTACCGCACCATGATAGCCATACCCATTAATAGAGTAATTGAGCAAAACGAGAATATTGCCGTGAAGCGGATGGTGCCCGGCAATATTTTAGTTGTCCGGGTAACAGGAGGACCAAATACCATTGAAAAAGCGTTTGATCAAATGAAAATTTACATGCGGGATTTTAAACTAACCTCTCCGGCAATACCTTTTCAATCGCTCGTTACAAACCGGATTGCTGAGCCCGACACGGCGAAATGGGTAACAGAACTTTACTATCCTATATTTTAAAAACAAACATCAAAAAAGATTTGATCAATTGGCGAGGTAGTTAGAAGATTTTATACTGGTTGAATCTGCTTAATTACCAGTTTTATTCGTGGTGACCCGATTCGTCTTTAAACGTTTTCATCAAACGATCCCAGAAGGTGAAATATAATCCATAATTATCCCTGCATTTGAGATGATGCAGATTATGATGAATGGGATAGCCCTTTAACCGATGCCAGCTTGTTTGCCTGTAGGTATAATTTGTTAATTCATACCCGGCGTGGCCGCGTACATTCTTGTAAACCATATATATCAAAAAACACAAAATAGCTAACGGATGTGCGGGAATGAATATAATCATTATCGGGAGCACCGCTGCTTGTATAATTGCTTCGAGCGGGTGAAATGAAAGGGAAGTAAACGGTGATGGATTAGTTGAAAGATGATGAACAGTATGTATTTTTTCATACCACCCTGGAAGGTGTAGCAAACGATGAGTCCAGTAGAAATACATGTCATGAAAAAGCATGAGCAGGAAGATGGATGCCGGCATGTAAATTACATCAAGTGTGTTAACTTCCATATAGATAACGCTGTAACCATTTTGATACAACAAAAACACCCCATAGCCCGAAAAGGCAAATAGGCATAACGACGTAAAACTGTAGTTTAGTTCTCGCCTAATCTGGGCGGGCACAGAATACTCAGGCTGTATTTTGCTTTTTTTTAGATGCATGCTTTTTCGCGAATAATAGCTTAAGTAAAAAGCCACCATAGTAATGAGGAATAGTACCGGAACCAGAAAGGTGCTTAAAATCCAGAAATATTCGTGTATAATATTCATATCAGAATTGCCAAAGCCCTGCTGTAATTAATCCGCCGGTTCCAAAGCTACAGATCATCACCTTTTTATTTTGAATTTCGGATTTTATAATATCTAAAACAATACCTGTTGTGGCACAGCCGCAATTTCCGGTCATCTTAGCTATATTTATGAACCGTAACGGATATTTTGAAAACACCTGTTCAAGATGATTGATAATCTGCTCATTTACCTGGTGGAGGATCAATATGTCCGGGTGACCGCATTCTGAAATGAAATTCAAATAGAAGCTTTCCGCTTCTTTCATCAGTTTAATGGCCAGATGATTATTAAGAAGGAGCCCGAGATGTTTACGTGAATCAGTTAAAATCTCCTCCAGATTCTCTGATATAATTTCATCAGCATCGTGCCCTAAGCCAATCTTTACTACGTTGTGAAGATCTTTATACTGTTTGCTTTTGGAATGAATCAGTCTTTTATTATTGTCAGAAAAAGAAATGCAGCTTGCAAATACGCCGTTGTTAAAAGCTTTGTAAACCGGACTGGATGGCGAAGATGCTTTGCGAGCCGCATCCGCCGTAACTACCAATACATTACTTCTGTTAAATTCGGCTAAATGAGAAGCAAGAATAAGCGCAGATACACCGCCGGCACAACCCTGAACCAAATCGATGGTATGAGTATTACTAAGTAATGGATGGAAGCATTGATTGAGGCTTTGACCAAGAGATGGGGCAATGGAATCAGGGCAAGAAGTGGCAACCAGCAAATGCGAATACTCCATTTTTTCATCAAATACCCGATCTAGGCAATATTCAGAAAGACTTAAAACCGTATGCTTTCCCAGATTGATTTTATCTAAAACTATGCTTCGATGTTCTGAAAACATTCGGCTTATTGCTACACCCATAACGCGTTCTAAAAAAGGATTCTGAAGAATCTTGAATGCATAAATTTATATTATAAATTTTTATATTTAAGTAATAATACTTTATAATTTTACCACTAAGCTTATGAAACCTCATTCTCTCCAAAAGAAAATAGTGGCTTATATGCTGCTTTTTTCATGTGTTAACTTATTTGTTGGATGCAACCGCTTTTACCGTCCGGTTGAAGTAAATAGTCCGAATCTCGAAAGTAAAAATCTTTCATTAAGGCAACTAACCGGAGAAGGTCGCTATTTTATCCTACGTAAAGGAAAGGAGAGTTATTCATTATCTGATATAGTTTACAGCCAACCTGCGATGACATTAACAGCAAGCGTTCATCAAGTTCGATCTAATCATAATCTTTACACTCAAGCCCAAAAAAAAACCCGCCGCATTTATGTAAAATCAAAGCAACAGGATGCAGTTCTCGAAGAAGTGCACTTGTTCATACCAAATACGTTAAAGATCAATACTACCGGCCGCTATGTTTTAGATCTTTCTGATATTCAGAAAATAGAAGTGATCGAATTCGACAAAGGGAAAACTACTTCGAGTTATGTTTTGGGAACTATTGGTTTTGTAGTAGGTGCCGTGTTAATTGCTGCAATTATTTCAGCGGCAACTTACGAAGAGCCCGAACCAACCTCGTCCTGCCCGTACATCAGTACATATGACGGGGAAAAATATGTATTGCAGGGCGAAATTTATGGGGGCGCTATATTTCCACAATTGCAAAGAGATGATTACCTGCCCTTAAAAACACAGTCTATAAATCAAATTTACAGCCTAAAAATTAGTAATGAACTGCAGGAAATCCAGCATACTGATTTTGCTGACCTGTTGGTCGTAGAACATAATTCTGCTCATAAAATAATGATCGGGCCGGATGGCCAGCTTCATACCATTTTAAATCCACAGGCGCCTTTAAAGGCTCTGTTAAACAATCAAATGGATGTAAGCACATCGCTATTAACAAAAGATAACAAGAGTTGCTTGTTTAACGGCACCAGCAGCCCGAATAATTCTGAAGAGCTGAACTTAACTTTTAAAAATGATTTGAAAAACACCAGTGCGAAACTTGTCCTTAATCTAAAATCGTCTTCCTGGTTTGATAATTTGTATAGCGAATTTACAAAGGGTTTAGGTAGCTACTATCCAACCTGGATTAAAAAGCAGAGCAAGGAACCCTCAGCTAATTTGGAAAAATGGATGGACGAACAGCATATTCCGTTAACTATTTCTGTAAATACTCCACAGGGATGGAAAATAGTTAAAAAACTCAAAACGATTGGCCCATTGTTAAACCGTGAATTAATTATCCCTCTAAGCGTTCCTGCTGATGAACAGACGGAGATAAAATTATCATGCGGTTATTTGTTTTGGGAGGTGGATTATGCATCAATTGATTTTTCTGACGATGAGCCTTTCACCACTACTCGGTTGAAACCGTTTGAAGCCATCAATGAACTTAACGTTGATGTTTTGCCTGAAATTCTTCAACCCGATAGGAAGTTTTTAAACCAACCTAATTCGGGTGATGCCACTATCTTAAAATACAAAGTTAAAAAAACTCCAGACGGGAAAACTCAAACGTTTTTTCTTCACAGCAGCGGATATTATGAACATGTTCGGAATTATAAAGGAACACCTAAAACGGCTTTTCTCAAAAGTTTTAAAAAACCGGGTGCCTTTCCTGCTTTTAGTAAAAGGCGGTTCTCAGAAACATGGAAAACATTAGCGAGTGCTCAACAATGAAATGATGCTGAAAAATGGACTTACTGCCGGCTACACTTTCTCAACTGAGATCACTAATGTACAGAAAGCGCAAAAGTCAGGGAATAAAGGCAATTCTGTGCGAATTCTGAAAGGCTGGGAGAAATGCTGGATTGAATTAAGGGCAGGCTTGCATATATTCAGTCTAGCCATACGTAATTACGGCTCAACTAGCCGCTCGGTCAAAGTTTTAAAAACCTTGTATTTATTTAAAAAATCAATTTTGGGTGGGATTGAAACAAAAATTGTTAAGGCAGATTCAAAGTATTATCATAGCATATATGCCCCCGGCTACCCTTCAGAAGCCTTTGATCGGTATATTGAGGCTGAATTTCATCGAATTTCGCCGCTAAAAAAGAAAACTAACTTTCTAAATTTCATCTTTTTCGCAATTACCAGTAAATGTCCGCTGCAATGCGAGCATTGTTTCGAATGGAATAACTTAAACAAGGCTGAAACTTTTTCTTTGGAGGAGTTAAAAAGTGTGGTTAATAAATTTCAGGCTGAGGGCATCACCCAATTTCACTTTAGTGGCGGCGAACCTATGGTAAGAATTAAAGACCTTTTACAATTAATTGCCGGAAGCAGAAAAGACTCCGAATTTTATGTTTTAACTTCCGGATTCAATTTTACCGCAGCTCATGCCGTTTCTTTAAAACAGGCAGGACTTACCGGTGTAGTGATTAGTCTGGATCATTTCGAACCCGAAAAACATAATGCTTTCCGCGGTTTCCGCAATTCTTACAACGACGTAATCAAGGCCGTACAAAACGCAAGTGAGCAGAACCTAATTGTGGTATTAACAATCTGCGCCACCAAAACTTTCATCAGCCAGGGAAATCTAATTAAATATGCAGAACTGGCAAAAAGCTTAAATGTGCCATTTATTCAAATTCTTGAGCCTAAAGCAATTGGTCATTATGAAAACACAGACGTTTGCCTGAATGAAAATCATATTTGTTTATTAGAAGAATTCTACCACAAATTAAACTTTGACCCAGATTACGTAAATTATCCCATAATCATTTATCATGGCTATCATCAACGCCGGATCGGCTGTCTGGCAGGCGGAAATCGTACGTTGTATATTGATTGTGAAGGCTTTGTAAACGCTTGTCCATTTTGCCATACTAAAAATTTTAATATTCGGAATGCTATTCAACCAGGAATAAATATACCATCAGCTATGCAGTCCATGGGTTGCCAACGTTATTGAAGTTTATGTAGGTTCCCTATTATCGTCGAAATTCTAACATACCACTTGTTTCCGAACAAATAGGTCCCCATGCTTCCTGTTAACCACTGCCCTTTTTCAGAAACCCTCATGATTTTTAACCACATTCTAACTTTAATATTTAGCCAAAACAGCTTTACTATTGATGATTGAAACATTCAAGAGTTTTCCTTCACTTGTCAGAATTATCCAGTTAGACTCTTTATTAGGGTTTAATTTGGAAATGAAGCTAATCTCATTAAAATTAAAAAAAGAATTTACCCAATATTTAGGTGGTAAAAACGATTTGCTGCTGGTATTGTATTCCAATATAGCGAGTCCGAGGGCATCATATTTTCCCTCAAAAGGGATGGCTCCCCAGAAATTTCCGTTTATTAACAATGAATTTTTATCCGCTGTGGCCGCTGCCGAAACGAGGGGAGCCTGCTGATATAAGAATGGAAGTTCTGTTACCGTTTCAGAACGGAGCACATCGCTGATAAAAATGCTGCTGAATGAATTTACTTCCAACCGGCCTTCTTCAGAAATCCGATCTTTAAATATCTCGGAAGTAGTTTTATCGGCCATTTTCTGATAACTGAGCCACTCCTTTTTTAGAAAAGGCAGCTCCTGCTCCAGATCAGTTTTTGGCCTGAAAGGGTAATGGTTTCCATTATAAAAATAAGACAGGATGAAATCTGGCTTACCGTCGTTATCCAGATCATTGTTATAGCCATACAATGGCTGATTTTCTGCAACGTTATATTTATTGTTCAATCCCCAGTTACCGGCAAGCAGATCGGCTTTACCATCCTGGTCTAAATCGGCTATAGTTGCCGACTGCCACCAGCCCGATTTGTTTTTCAGCCCGGGCAAATTCTGTTTTCTAAGCGTTTTGCCATCATTTAAAAAAACCTGTATGGGTTGCCATTCAGCAGCAATAACTAAATCATCCTTACCGTCGGCGTTTAAATCGGCAACAGCCAGATCCCGTATAAACGGAATATTTGCCAGTTCAGAAAATAGCGCAGGCGGAGCTTTTTCAAAATTTCCGTTGCCACGATTCAGAAATAAAAACGAAGGCATTTTTCGGGTGTAGTCCTTAAAATAAACCGCTCCGGCCAATAGGATATCTTTTAATCCATCACCGTTATAATCTATTACTGCAAGTTTTGATATCGGAGAAAGCTGGGCAGGGAGTTGCTTTGCTTCGAATTTCAGGTTCCCCAAATTCATAAAAATGCGGTTGGGCTTAATACTTGGGAAATCAATCAACGGATGTTCTGAATTGGTAACCACCAAATCTAAATCCTTATCGTTATCCAGATCAACCCATTGAGCTTCCGCGTCGGCAGCGCCGAGATATTCAGAAAAAGCATCTACCGATACTTTGTTGTACTTTCCAGCCTCATTTCCTACTAAAATATACTTTTCCTGGCCAGCAATCCCGCCAATATACAGATCATCAAAACCATCATTATTAATATCTGCTACCGCGATGGCTGGTGTATGCTTCAGATAACTATGCGGTAACAGGGAATAATAATTAAAATCAGGGGTCTCGGTGACGCTTATTTCTGCGATCAGTTCGGCATTGATATTCTGGTATTCAAATTGGGAACTGCCTTGTACAAAATCAGAAATAACACCCGATATCTGATTGCCAGAAGCAATAACCGCTGCCACGTCCCAAACAATTTTTTGATTTGTTTGGAGCGTAAAATCCTTCAGGGTCTGGTAAGAATTATCCGGCCATACCAACAAAAGATCAGCAGGCTTATCGCCGTTTGCAAAGGTAAAAAGCAAATTATTGTTCTGATTGCTTTGGAAAGCCGTACTGGTTTGGATTTCCTGATGGTCAACATCGCCGCCCCTGGAGCGAAGGAAAAGCTTGGTTCCTATCCCGTCCATATTGGCTCCTTTAAATTTCACCGAAAATGTAAGGAACGCAGGCTTCTTTTCTGCGCCGGCCCTGATTGTATTGTTCTGGTATAAGAAAGCCGGTTCATCCATATTATTGCACACAATGTCCAAATCGCCGTCATTATCCAGATCTGCATAAACGGTACCTGCCGAAGCGGAAGGTTTGGTCATAGCATTAACTGCTGACACATCTGTAAACTTCAACGCACTATCGCCGCGGTATAAAACATTGGCAACCCGGCCGTCTGGCATTTTTTCAATTTTTGTCCGGTCAAACTTCCGGTTTTTATCAAAGTCGTTCAGCACAGTCGGATCTCCAAGATATTTCAGGTAATCCAGATCGTTTAAACGTTTTTTAATCCCGTTAGAAAAAAACAAATCTTTGCGGCCATCCATGTCAAAATCCTGTATCAAGGGCGACCATGTCCAGTCTGTTGCCGAAACGCCCGCATACAAACCGATATCTACAAATTTCTTCCCGTTTGCCACATTTAGCTGGAGCGAATTTCTTGAGTTCTGATAGTAGAAGCCGCTTTTAACTTCGAGATTGTAAATGTCCAGCGGTTCATCATTAATGGTCGTTTTCAGCATCTTCATATCGGCGGGAAGCATATCTGTAGAAACAATGTCCAGGTTTCCATCCAGATTAATATCGCCCGCGACGCTCCCCATAGAAAAAAGGCTGGTATGCCCGAAAGCTTCTTTCAATTTCTCTTTAAACGTGCCGTCTTTTTGGTTGATGTAATAATAATCCTGTTCGAAAAAATCATTGCTCACGTAAATATCGTCCCAACCATCATTATTAAAATCAGAAATGCTAAGCCCCAAACCATAGCCAATTGAAGCGGCGTAAATTCCCGATTGCTGGGTAACGTCGGTAAATTTATTGTCATCGTTTCTGAAGAGATGATCGCCGGCAATTTCATTGTACTTAAACCGCAAGGTTGAGTCGCCGTAGGTATCGTTGCTATGAACCGAATGGGTGAGCAGGAACATATCCAGGTCGCCGTCTTTATCGTAATCAAAAAATGACGCCTGAGTAGACAGTCCGGAGAAATCCAAACCATAATCCGCTGCCTTTTCTGAGAAGGTAAGATTGCCGTTGTTGATATATAATTGATTTTTCCCCTTCAGGCTTTTGTATCCCGAAACAACCGAAACGTAGATATCTTTAAAACCATCGCTGTTAATATCAACAACGGTAACGCCTGTTTTCCAGTTTCCCGAACCTGCAACACCTGCCTTTTGGGTAATATCTTCAAACTTCAGATCACCTTTGTTAAGATATAATTTGTTCGACTCCTGGTTAGAAACAAAATACAAATCTTCTAAACCATCGTTATTAAAATCGGCGGAAGCCAACCCGGCGCCATTATAGAAATACAGATAATCGAGAATGTTCAATGAATCACTCTCGGTAATGTTGTTTGAAAACGCAAGCCCGGTCTTACCGGCATCCAGTAACTCAAAAAATCCCTTCTGCCCGTCGTCTTTATTTCCGTTACAGGAATACAAAGCTGCCAAAAATGTTAGCCCTGCACCGAGACAGAGTAAAGCATTTTTAGAAGAGCGGCGGGGACTTAGCATAGTTTAGTTGATTTTTCTCAATTACCGGCTTTAGCACTGATTGCCGTTCCTGATTTAATTTTTGGATTCAGCCGGTACGTAATCAGTGTATCATTGTTTCTGCCGAATAAGTAAATTTGATTTTGATTTTTGTCCTGAACCACCAACGAAGAACGAACCTGGCCATTTAATTTCAAGCCGGTTTGGGTCGGGGGCAAATATTGGAATTTATCGTTTTTGAACCGAAATATTTGGCCGTAGCTGGCGTCAAGCCGCCCAACCTCAGGCTTAAACCCATAAAAATTACCGGCCAGAATTAGCTCCTGTGTGCCATCGCTATCCAGATCATCAATTAAAATCGTGTTAACAGACGATAGTTGGGCCTGATACGGGAAGGGCTTAAAGCTGAACGGTTTGTTATTTCCGGCATTAACAAACACCCCGGATTGCAGAAGACTGATCTGCCGTACTTCGGCCTCATCGAGCAATTCCTGCGGGAACACTTCGCTGAAGGTCTTCCCCGCGTAATCTTCATATCTCAGAAATTTCTTTTTCAGAAAAGGAAGCTGACCCGTTAAATCTTGTTTCAGATGAAAAACGTATTCTTTGTTATCGTTTTTAAATAAGGACATTACGCTCTCTTTCGTGCCGTTGTTGTCAAAATCATTAATGTACAGCCTCATGGGCATTTTCTCAGAGGCCCTGAATTTTGAATTTGAACCGAGGTTTCCGGCAATAATGTCGGCATCGCCATCGCCATCAATGTCGCTGACTGCTACACTATTCCACCAGCCTTTGTAATCTTCCAGCCGCTTGTCGCGGATAAACTTTCCCTGCTGATTTTTAAAAATCAGAATGCCCATCCAGTTGCCCGTAATGATCAGGTCCTCGAACCCATTTTTGTCTATATCCGCCCATTTAGCATCGGTAACCATCCCAAGGTTACTATTCGGCCCAAATATTTTTGCGGAAATATCCGAAAAATTGCCCCTGCCGTTGTTTAAAAGCAAGTAAGATTTCGGGGAACTTCCGTAACTGCCGGGTACGCTCCGGCCGGCAATAAACAAATCCATATCGCCATCATGATCAATATCTGAGGGAATAATTACCGAAGCATTTACAGAAACGGGGATTGTTCTTTCGGTATTTCGCGTCAGCTTACCCTTACCGTCATTTTCAAAAAAACGCGGATAAAGTACTTTCGAACCCGGTTCCTCTGCATTACCACCGAAAGTAACAATCAGGTCGGCATCGCCATCTCCATCAAAATCAGCTATAGCGCCGCCTGCGTTTTCCAGATAGATCTGCTTATTAAACTCATCGGGCACGTACTTTGTAAATTTGCCCGATTTACCGGAAAGATACACAGATGCGGTTTGATCTTTGGAAGCGCTCATGTAAAAATCGTCCAGACCGTCGCCGTTCAGATCGCCCGAGGCGAGATACGGGTTTTCTGTAGAAAGCATCTGGAGCATCAAACGCTCATTGTCAAAATCAATGTAGTTGTCTTCTATATTTACCGGCGGAACAGCAAATGATTCGCTGTTTGCTTCAATTAGCAACGGTTGTTTAGATACCGGATTGTAAGAGTACGTTAAATTAGCATCATCCTGCTTAACGTTATACAGACTGTCTGATCTTAAAGATCGGAGAGTTTGATATTTTCCATCCGGCCAGATAACCTGAACAGAATCCGCGGTCTGATATTCTCCTAAACCTACGGTGATCAGATTGGGCGAAATGCTGCTCTGAAATCCGCGGGCTGGCTGGTGATAATAGGTAGTAACCTGATTTTTATTAAAGGTTTTAACGGTACTCCCCACCCCGTTTTTGTTCAACTTGTTGCCCGAAAGATGCAATTGGATGTAATGATTGCCCGAAATTTTCTCCGCGTTATTTTTGTAAATAAACAGAGGCATGTTTACGTTATTTACAATCAGGTCGTTATCGCCATCGTTATCTAAATCTCCGTAGGCGGCACCGTTGCTAAACGATTCTTTGTTTAAGCCCAGTTCTTCAGAACGGTTTGAAAAGGTTAAGTTCTTATTATTGATAAACGCATAATTTGAAACCGGGGTTGATTTCATTTTATCGGTAAAGTCTTTAAAGTCGAATTTTTTACCCTGCGCAATCTTCTCCATATTATCCCTGTTGGCCAAAAACTCGATGTAATCCTGGTTGGTGAGATCTTTGAAAATACCGTTAGACACGAAAATATCTTTCCAGCCATCGTTGTTCATATCAAAAGTTAAGGCTCCCCAACTCCAGTCGGTAGCGGCCACCCCTGCATAAAAAGCGATTTCAGAAAAAGAACCGTCGCGGTTGTTAAGTTGCAGGGAATTTTGCATGTACTGATTGTAATAACCGTCCCGTTGCTTGGCTTTAACAATGTCGAAAGATTCAAACGAGGTCATCGTTTTTAAGCGTTTGTCTCCTTCGGGAAGCATTTCTGTAGTAAATACATCGTAAAACCCGTCGTTATTTATATCGGCGATGTCTGATCCCATGGAGGCCAGGCTTAAATGACCAAAGCCCTCTTCAATACTTTCTCTAAAGGTTCCGTCGGCCTGATTTAAGTATAAATAATCGTGTTCAAAAAAATCGTTCGATACGTAGATATCCGGGTAACCGTCCTGGTTAATGTCTACCACAGAAAGCCCCAGACCGAAGCCAATATCACTGGAATAGATTCCGGCGCTGGCTGTCACGTCCAAAAATTTTCCAGAATCATTTCGGTATAGCCTGTCTCCGCCAAGCTCATCAACCTCCTGGCGCAGATTTTTGCTGAAGTCAAAACTACCTATCGGCCTGAACGAATTGTTCAACACATAGCAGTCGAGATCGCCGTCGAGGTCGTAATCAAAAAATACGGCGTGGGTAGACAGACCGCCGTCGGCCAGCCCGTATTTTTTGGCTTCATCTTTAAAACTTCCGTTTTGCTGGTTTACAAAAAGCTCGTTCTCGGTTTCGCCGCCTTGAGCATTGCCGCTATTGCAAACGTAGATATCCAGCCAGCCATCCGCATTGATGTCAACCATGGTTACGCCGGTGCTCCAGTATTTAGAACCTTTTACGCCTGCCTTCTCGGCGATGTTCTCAAATTTCCAGGCTCCGTTATTAATAAGCAACTGGTTATCGCCCTGGTTTGACGTGAGGTACACATCGTTAACGCCGTCGTTATTCACATCGCCAATGGCTACCCCGCCACCGTTGTAATAATTGCGGAATGTAAACACGTTTGTCCCCTGCTTATCCTCCAAATTGTTTGCAAAGTTTACACCGATGCTTTCGTTGCTTTGAAGAGAAAAAAGCGTCTGCTCTTTTTTGGAACACGAACCAAATATCGTGGCTGTAAAAAGAAAAATAATAGTTCTATCCATCAAAAAGTAGACATTAAAAAAGCGCATCGTTAATTAACGATGCGCTTAAATTAACAAAAATCTATGCGATTTAAACCCGGTTATTAATAACCAGCGTTTTGTGTCAAATTAGGATTAGTATCAACAGCCCGTTGCGGTATTGGAAATAACGTACGGCTTGGATCTGATTTTGTTGCTCGCTGATCAACCGGCTCGTTGAACGTGCCGAAACGGATCTGGTCATTTCGTCTCCAGCCTTCCCAGTACAATTCGCGGCCACGCTCTGCTAACAATGAAGTGGCATCCACAGAAGCAACCGGAGTTGCACCCCGAACGGTTCTCAGGTTATTTACAAGAACCAACGGGGTTTGACCTTGAGGATCGGTTCCACCGCGAAGTATGGCTTCCGCTTTCATTAGCAGAACGTCTGCGTAGCGTAAAAACACATAATCATTACCAGCCTGTTCGATAATATTATCGTTTGCAGCATTGGGTTTTGGAATATATTTGATTACTCGTATACCCTGATTTTCTGTCGAGAACAAAAGATTTGCGTTTTCTGTGAAAATTAGCGGATTCCCACTTCTGTCTTTCAGCGCTACATTGTTCGGCCCAAATTGCTGACCGATTAAAAATCCGGAGCGCAAACCGATCCGATCAGTTAATCCTGGAAAGCTTCCGCCAATTCGCTGATCGTTGGCTTCGAAAGATTTGTAAAAATCAGCCAACGTTGTAAATCCATTCCATCCTCCCGGGGTTTGATTGTAATGCAAAGTCATCCGAAAACGATTCTGCACATTACCAATTGCGGCACCTTCATTGTTTGGTATAACGAAGATTAATTCGGTAGAGGCAGTTGAATTATCTGGAGTAAAGTTGTTAAAATAGGTTGAAGATAAAGACTTGCCAGTTATTTTGTTCGTGTATTCAATGGCTTTGTCCATATCCGCCTTTGCGAAGGTAAAGGGACCGCCCACTGTTGCAGCAGTATAAACTGCTTTGTTTAGATATACTTTTGCTAACAGTGCCTGTGCTGCGGCTTTATTTGCTTTTCCCGGATCACCGGCAGAAAGGTTAGCCTCGGCAAATTCCAGATCCTTGATAATGAAATCAGTCGCTTCCGTCCGCGTGAAAACTTTAGGATTTGTTTCTGGAGAGTCGGTAAGCTCACGAAATGGCTGTTGACCGAAAAGGTCAACTACCTGAAACATAAAGAACGCACGCAGAAAGCTAGCCTCTCCTTTAATCTGATTATCTGTTGCTTTGTCAATTACTTGCGTAGCACGATAAATACCAGTATTCAGTTGATCCCAGCTACTGTTTATCTGATTATGAAACGGGTCCCAGGTGTGCTGGTGTAATTTACGCCAGGTTCCAAAATCACCCCAGTCTGTTCCTCGGGTTGGACCCATCATCTCATCTGTAGAATGTTCCTGGAGTGCGTACACGTTAGATTGATCGGAAAAGCCATTTAAAACTGAATAAACACTTCCTAAATCTGCCGTAGACGCAGTATTACTGGTATTTACAAACTTCGATCCCAACGCCTCTTCATCCAATTTGGTACAGCTTGATGCACTAAGTATCAAGGCACTACAGCACGTTGCTAAAACTTTAAAATTTAAATTTTTCATCTTATTATGCGATTTAATAATTAAAATCCGGCGTTAATACCAAGAGTAAAAGTTCTGGCACTAGGATATGAGGTATAATCAATTCCCCGGGACGGAACAGAATTTCTGGCTTTATTCGTATTTACTTCAGGATCTAAACCAGAATAGTCAGTGATTAAAAATAAATTCTGACCTGATAAAGATACCCTTAAATTTTTAAACGTTTTCATATTGGCGGTATTGAATGTGTATCCAATGGTTGCATTTGACAAGCGCAAAAAGTCGCCCTTCTCCAGAAAACGGGTTGAAACCTCAGGAGCGTTTAACGCGTCTTCAGGGCTTTGAGACACATCGACTGTCACGTTTCTTCCGTTCTTCAAACTTCCCTTGGTAAATAAAGCGTTGGCTGTATTATTATATACGAAGAAACCGGTTGAAGCGTTGAGGAAAAAACTCGCATTCCACTGACCGAAATTGAAATTGTTTGTCAAGCCTGCATTAAAGGTTGGCAATGCACTTCCTACCACACCAAATGCGGCATCATTCGGATAAATTGCTAATCCGTTTGCGTCATATCCATTAAACGTTGGCAGGTTAAATGATGCCAATGGGAATCCATTACGGATGGTTTGAACGTATGCTCCAGATAAACCCTGACCGTTGATATCGCCGGTAATCACCGTAGTATTTCCGAAATTCTCAACTGTATTATCTAAAAAGGTCATATTATACAATACCTCCCATCCAAATTTCGGTGACTGGATAGCCTGCAAATTCAATCCAACCTCCACACCTTTATTTATTACGTTACCGTCAAGATTTGTCCATCTTCTGCTATTCGCCGTGGGTTGTGCAAAATCCTGCAAGAATAAAAGGTCTTTTGTAGATTTGTTGAAATAGTCAACGGTACCACCAATACGGCCATTAAGGATAGCAAAGTCAACTCCGGCACCATATTGGGTAGTTGTCTCCCACTTGATATTCGGATTGGCATCGTTAAGTATAACTACGTCACCATTTAGCTGGCGCTGTGAAAGTTGTAACGCCGCCCCACCAGGATATTCCTGATTACCAGTTTGCCCGTAATTTAAACGTAAACTCAACTCGCTAAACAACTTTTTAGGGCCAAACGACTCGTTCATGATCTTCCACTTTCCGGCCAAGGCAGGGAAATAAGCATACTTGTTATTCTCACCAAATTTAGATGAACCGTCTGAGCGCAATGTTGCAGTAATCAGGTATCTGTCTTTTATATTGTAGTTTAAACGTGTAAAGTAAGACTGGAGCTCATTCCGGGTGCTATCGCCGAAACGGGGAACCCGTTTAGTGAATTTAGAGAGATCCTGTTCAAGCATATTTGGAGTAGTTGTATTAGCCGCTACGTCAAAAAATGCGTTATTTTTAAAGTCCTGATAAGACAAACCTACTAAAGCAGTAAGTGGATTGCCAGCCACATTTACATCATATGTAAGGGTGTTTTCAATCAGCGTTGTTTGCAATTTATAGGTCTGCTGAATAGCCCTTCCGTTTCCGCTAACCTGGTCAACGGTAATTCCTCTGAAATTGGCCCCGCCAGTATAACCCTGAAGCCTTGGATCCAGATAGGTTTCTCTAAAGCTCTTGGAATCATCGTAGCCAAAAGTCAGTTTGTAGGCAAGCCCTTTAACAATATTCCAGGTACCGCTGATGTTTGCGAGATACCGGTTTATGTCGTCATTGTCGTCAATCAAACTTAACATTGCCGCGGGATTTCTAAAATCTCCACCCGGATTAAAAAATGTTCCGTCGGTATTTCTAACGGGATAAGTAGGATTTGCCTGAATAGCCGCACCGATCAAACTTCCCTGAAAACCAGCGTTATCTGAAATGGGAGCGTAATCGTTTCTTACGTTCGATCCTGTAACCGAAAGATCAATTCTGACTTTATCGTTAAACAAGTTTCGTGAGCCATTTAACCTACCGGTAAACCGGGACAAGGATGAGTTTTTAACAGTTCCGTCAATTTTATCATATCCTGCGGAAAAACGGTAGTTTCCTTTATTAGAAGCACCACCATAGCCCAGATTGTAATTTTGTGAAACACCGGTTCTGAAAATCTGATCTTGCCAATCGGTATTTGCTTCGCGATCAACTTCTGATGGATTTCCACCTGCGGCCTGAATACCTGCAAGAAATTGAGAAGCATTCAACAGATCATAACGATTTGCTGTATTCGCCACGCTGGTTGAAACTCCAAAAACCAATCCCTGGCCCGAAGTTCCTTTTTTGGTAGTGATTAATACCACACCATTGGCACCTCTTGATCCGTATATAGCGGAAGCAGACGCATCTTTTAGAATACTGATGTTCTCTATATCAGAGGGGTTTAAAAACGCAAGCGGGTTTCGGGCAGATGATCCACCGGCACCACTATCAAATCCTCCTGATGTGCCGCCACCATCAATGGGCACACCATCAATAACAAATAAGGGATTGTTTCCACTACGGATGGATCCGGTACCGCGGATGTTAATGGTAACACCAGAACCGGGCTCGCCGCTTGCCGGTGTTACCTGCACACCAGAAACACGGCCCTGGAGCAACTGCTCTGGCGTAGAAATTACCCCTTTATTAAATTCTTTTTCACCCAATGATGCTACCGAGCCGGTGGCGTCTTTAACTTTTTGCGTGCCGTAGCCCACAACAACAACTTCATTTAATGCAGTGCTGCTTCCTTCTAAAGCAACATTAACGGTGGTTCGGCCGGTAATGCTCACATCCTGATTGTTGTAGCCTAAATAAGAAAAAACAAGTGTGGCAGTATTTTCCGGAACAACCAGCCGGTAAGTTCCGTCAACTCCGGTACTGGTACCGGTAGACGTACCTTTAATTGCGACTGAAACGCCAATTAAAGGTTGGTTGTCCTTGCTGTCAGTTACCGTTCCGGTTATTGTTTTGTTCTGCGCAAAGGCCGAACCGCAAACAAAAAACAAAAGCAGACTGAAGCAGAACCTCGAAAGTAAAATCTTTAAGTTCATAGTAATCATGTTAGTTAAATTCAAATTGGTTAGTTTATAAATTGGGATATTCTTAAGATAAAGTTAAGTAATTGTACTTGATACACAAATAAAGCAATATTTTTTTTTTGACCTTGAAAGTGCTTTAAAGCGGGTTTTTGGTGGAAGTTGAAAAAATTATTTTAAACCCAACTGCAAATCAGGAAATTTATGGCGTTAAAAATATATAATGCTATCTAAACAATTTCCGCGACCGCGACTTGTTGGGCATGTTTGGTCTATCGCTCTTAATTATTTACTAAAGGAAAGTTCTTTCTGAAACAGTTTCGCGTATTTTCTGCGGTCAAATTTATAAAGCTTCGCCGCTCTGTAAGATACGCCTTTTTGCTTCTCGTCAAGCTCTTTTAAAATGCCGTAGTTGAGCATTTTTTTTCTAAAGTTTCGTTTATCCAGCGAAGTATTAAGAATCACTTCGTATAAATGCTGCAATTGCGTTAGCGTAAATTTTTCTGGAAGCAACTCAAATGCAATAGGCTGGTAACTTATTTTGTTGCGAATTTTAATAAAGCCTTTTTCAAAAATTTTGGGATGATCAAAAGCCAGTTTCGGGAGATCTTTTACCGGGTACCAAACCGCTTTCCGTGCAAATGAAGTTACTGGCTTCAATTCTTTGGTGCCGTTCAGCCTGATCATGGCGTAATAAGCAACCGTAACCACCCTGCCCTGGGGATGCCTGCCCACATCACCGAAGGTATAAAACTGCTCCATAAAAATATCACGCAGCCCGGTTAGTTCATACAGTATTCGCTCGGCGGCAACATCTAAACTCTCGTTTTCTTCAACTAAATATCCAGGCAAGGCCCACCAGTCTTTAAATGGTTCTTCGTTTCGCTCAATTAAGAGTATTTTTAACTCTCCTTCGTCAAAACCGAATATTACACAATCTATAGAGAATACTGAATCAAACGTAGGCAGGATAGCTTCCAAATTTTTCTGATTTTTTTGATCGTTAAAGATATAAGGATAATCAGGAAGCGGGGAATTTTTTACAAATTCTCCTTAGTGTAAATTATACACCTTATATTCGTAAATATTAAAACTCACACCATTGTCGAAAATTAAAAAAATAGGCGTTTTTACATCGGGGGGTGATTCTCCTGGAATGAATGCCTGCATCAGGGCGGTCGTGCGGTCAAGCATATACATGGGATTAAAAGTAATGGGTATCCGGCAAGGCTACCGCGGCATGCTCGAAAAAAACTTTTACCCGATGGATTCCCGCTCGGTGAGCAACATTATTCATTTGGGAGGCACTATTCTAAAAACCGCCCGATGCGCAGATTTTCAAACCGAAGCTGGAATGGAAATAGCTTATCAAAACTTAAAGGCCGCCAAAATTGATGCGCTGGTGGCTATCGGCGGAGATGGTACCGCAACCGGGGCAGAGCGCTTTTCTGAGAAATATAATGTGCCAGTCATTTGCATTCCGGGCACCATAGATAATGATCTGTACGGAACAGATTTTACGCTCGGTTTTGATACTGCCAATAATACCGTGATTGAGGCTATTGATAAAATACGTGATACAGCAGATTCTCATGATCGTTTGTTTTTTATCGAAGTAATGGGCCGGGATTCCGGCTGTATTGCCCTCCGCTCTGGTATTGCCGGCGGGGCCGAAGCTATTTTGCTTCCCGAAAGGGACACCGCCATTGATGAACTGATCCAAAAACTCGAAGAAGGCGCCCGAAGCAAAAAATCATCAAGCATTGTAATTGTAGCCGAGGGAGATAAAAACGGCGGTGCGTACGACGTGGCGAAGAGGGTTAAGGAAAAGTTTAATTTTTACGACACCAAGGTGACCATTTTGGGGCACCTGCAACGCGGCGGATCTCCGAGCAGCACAGACCGGGTTTTGGCATGCCGGTTCGGTTACGCTGCTGTGAAGGCGCTAATTGCCGGAGAGACCCGTCAAATTGTAGGCATACGCGGCAATTCAATCAAATTAACAAGTTTACACGAGGCTTTGAATTTGCACGAGTTTAAGCTTGAAGAAGATTTACTGGAGCTCACAACAATCCTATCCATATAGCATGTTAGCCTTAATTTATAGCGGCTCGCGTTATGCTAATTGGAAACTGTCCGAAAAAAAACAGATTGTCGAAGAATTCAGAACTTCGGGAATAAACCCTTTTTTTAACGACGAGAAGCATATTCTGCAACTGCTCAATAAACAAACCGCGTTAATTAACAATGCCGAAAAAATAAAACGGATCTACTTTTTCGGCGCTGGCGCCGCAACCGTAGAAAAGCAAAAAATTGTTGAGAACGCTTTCGCGAAGTTTTTCAGATACGCTAAAATTCAGGTAAATACAGATCTGCTGGCGGCCGCAATTGCGAGCTGCGACGAGAAAGAGGGAATTGTTGGCGTGTTGGGTAGCGGCTCTACCGCCGGGTATTTCAACGGCAGTCTGATTGAACCAAACAATTTCGGTTTGGGATATATCCTTGCCGATGAGGGTTCTGCCAATTGGCTGGGAAGACAACTTTTAAAAGATTATCTGTATGAAAAATTGCCCAAAGATCTGAATCAAAAGTTTATAAAAAAATACGATTTGAACCGCAGGGAAATTTTAGAACGGGTTTACAAACAGCAGCAACCCACACTGTTTTTAAGCTCATTTGTTGACTTTTTGATGGAAAACTATCAGCACAATTATGTAAAAACTGTTGTATGTTACGGTTTTGATTTGTATATTAAAACGTATATTCTCCCCTTAAAAAAACAATATCCGCCAACACCTATTTACTTAGCAGGAACTGTGGCCTCAAATTTTGAAACCTGGTTAAGCGAGGTGGCTGCCAAAAATAACCTGGCTATCAGTTCGGTAATTAAAGAACCCATCAACAAATTGTTAACTTATTACACCAATAAAAATAGTTAGAAAATGAAAATCGGAATTAACGGATTCGGCCGTATCGGCCGCTTAGCTTTCAGAGCTGCAATTGAACGCGAAGGCGTTGAAATAGTTGGAATTAATGATCTGGTTGAACCGGATTATATGGCTTACATGCTCAAATACGATTCCACCCACGGCCCTTTTAAGGGAACTGTTGAAGTAAAAGACGGTAATTTGGTGGTGAACGGAAAATCCATCCGGGTAACCGCAGAGAAAGACCCGGCAAACTTAAAATGGGATGAGGTGGGTGCCGAAATCATCCTCGAATCAACCGGATTATTTCTGACAAAGGCTGATGCGCAGAAACACATCAACGCCGGCGCTAAAAAGGTAGTAATGTCTGCCCCCGCTAAAGATGATACCCAAACTTATGTAATGGGCGTAAACCACAAGCAGCTAACCGCAGACCAAACCATCGTTTCAAACGCATCGTGTACAACCAACTGCCTGGCGCCTATAGCCAAGGTTTTAAATGATAAATATGGCATTGCCGAAGGCTTAATGACAACCGTACACGCTACCACCGCAACGCAAAAAACGGTAGACGGCCCCTCTATGAAAGATTGGCGTGGCGGTCGCGGGGCATCGCAAAACATTATTCCATCATCAACCGGAGCAGCTAAAGCCGTAACGCTGGTTATTCCGGAACTTAAAGGAAAGTTAACAGGCATGGCATTCCGGGTTCCGGTACCTGATGTTTCTGTAGTTGACCTTACCGTTCGCCTGGAAAAGCCGGCTACTTACGAAGAGATAAAGCAGGCCATGAAAGATGCATCAGAAGGAGAATTAAAAGGCATTTTGGGTTATACCGACGAGGACGTGGTTTCAAGTGACTTCATCGGCGATGCCAGAACCTCTGTTTTTGACGCCAAAGCTGGAATCGCGTTGAATGATCACTTTGTGAAAGTGGTAGCCTGGTATGATAACGAGTGGGGATATTCCAGCAAATTAATTGACCTCGCCCAGTATATCAGTGCTTTAAAATAATATTTGAGGTGTTGAAACGACAGTAATTTCTGGCCCAAACTGACCAATATTGTAGCAATATCAGCCTGGCGCCCGGCGATTATGATTTGTTAACAAACCAGTTTGCACACCAATTATAGGGACAATTTTAAGTCAAAACCCTGCGTATTAAATAGTACGCAGGGTTTTTTTTGCCGCATTTCGAAAGTATTAAGCGGGTGAGATTTAGAAAATCAAAGGCATCAAAGATCGCTTGGCACAGTCCCGTCTTCCGCTCATACTGCACAGGGCTTTAGCCACGGGCCGGTATCCGCTGCACCCGGGTTTAGACCGAACGTCAGACTTTCAGAGCCCAGGTGTACAAAGTTTGAAATCTTAAGAATTTTCATGCTGCAGTCTGCTTCCGTAAGAGGTGCACCGCTCATTGGAAAGTATTATCTGCTTTTTGGAGTTTGCAATCCCGAAGTAAATAACGCTGGATTTAAAATCCGGAATATCTAAATAAGATTAAAAATCTTAAATTATATCCGTAGGGATTACAAATCCCAACAAGCGGCGTCAACTTATTCTCCAAAGCGGCAACAACTTATTTTCCAAAACTGCCCCCATCCACATCATTTATGAATTTTATTACGCCGTTCATAAACGTTCGCTGGTCATCCCACATAGCCAGATGGCTGCCCTTGGGGCAGTACAAATACCTGCCCTGCTGCACTTGTGTGCTCATCCATTTCATATGTTCCGGATCCATCGTATCATATTTGGCGCCCACGGTTAAAGTCGGAACAGTAATTTTCGGCAGGTCGGCTTTGATGTCCCAGGTGATGAGGCGACCGCCGGTTTTAAATTCGCTCGGTCCCTGCATCATTACATAAACCTGCTCGTTAATATGTTTAAAACTGCGCATTACCGGCTCGGGCCAGGGTTGCAGGCGACATAAATGTTTGGTATAATATTCATCGAAAACCAATTGCTGGTAAACCGGATCTTTAAATTCCCCTTTGTCTTCGAAAGTTTGTAGCGAGTCAACCAGAGATTTTCGCATCTGACTGCGTAATACCCCATTATACTTCTCGTAATCAGGTATACTGGCCATCATGTTGCAAATAATCATGCCTTTTAAATGATCCTGATATTTCAAAGCGTATTCCATAGCCAGAATTCCGCCCCAGGAGTTTCCCAGAATATAGAAATTATCCTTATCTAAATTTAGGGCTTTTCTCACCTGCTCAACTTCTTCAACAAAGCGGCTGGTTGTCCATAAAATGCTGTCGGTTGGCTGGTCGCTATAATAAGATCCGAGCTGATCGTATTCAATCATCTCAAAACCTTCTGCGGGGAAGTAACTTTCAAAGGCTTCCATATATTCATGTGTCATGGCAGGGCCGCCATGCAGCAACAGCACCTTAATCTTCGGATTGTTGCCAATGGTTTTGGTCCATACGTTAAACTTTCCGGCCGGGGTTTCAATAGGCACCATTTTTACTCCTCCCGCTAAAACTCCTGAATCCGCCGCAGCGAAATAACTTTTAAGTGTAGTTTGTTTGTTTTGGCAGGATGCGAGGGCAAGCAGCAGCAGAAATAAAAGACTATATATTTTCATTGAAGATCAGTTTCTTTTAAATATTAATCCGGCGAGTGGAGGCAAATCAGTAATCAGCGATACAGATTTTCCCTGCCAGGGGATTTCATCGGAAGTGATGTTCTCCGGGACAAGCTTCCCACTACCGTAATATTGCAATTCATCCGAATTCAAAACAGCCGTCCAGCTCCCGCTATGGGGCAAACCAATCCGGTAGCCCGGCCTTGGAACCGGGGTAAGATTTAAAGCAATAATCAGTTCATCGTCCGGGGTGTTTCCTTTTCGGGAATAAATTAAAACAGAATTATCGGCATCGCCGCCCTCTATCCACTCGAAGCCATCATAGGTAAAGCTTTTCTCATAAAGCGCCGGCTGGTTTCTGTATACATGATTGAGCGATTTAACCATTTTTTTAAGGCCCTGGTGCGATGCATATTCGAGCACATGCCAGTCTAAAGAAAAATTGTGGCTCCATTCCCTGCCCTGGCCAAACTCATCGCCCATAAACAGCAATTTAGTTCCCGGATGGGTAAACATGTAAAGATAAAGCAGGCGCAGGTTGGCAAATTTCTGCCACTCGTCACCGGGCATTTTGTTTATCAAGGAACCCTTTCCATGCACCACCTCATCATGCGAAAGCGGAAGCATAAAATTTTCTGTAAAAGCATACTCGGTGCTAAATGTAATGCGGTTGTGGTGATGCTTACGGAAATAGGGATCTTTCTCAAAATAGCTCAAAGTATCATTCATCCAGCCCATCATCCATTTCATGCCAAAACCCAAGCCACCCATATAAACCGGCTTGCTTACGCCGGGAAAGGCGGTTGATTCCTCGGCAATGGTTTGCACATCGGGGAAATTGCCGTAAACTGCCTCGTTAAATTCTTGTAAAAAGCTAATGGCCTCCAGATTTTCGCGGCCGCCAAATTCGTTTGGAATCCATTCTCCCGCTTTACGCGAATAATCCAGATAAAGCATGGATGCTACCGCATCCACCCGCAATCCGTCGGCATGGTAGCGGTCTAACCAGAAAATTGCATTGCTGATCAGGAATGACCGCACCTCGTTTCTACCGTAATTAAATATGTACGATTTCCAATCGGGATGAAAGCCCTTGCGCATATCAGCATGCTCGAATAAATGGGTACCGTCAAAATTATAAAGTCCGTGGGCGTCGCCCGGGAAATGAGAAGGAACCCAATCCAAAAGCACCCCGATGTTATTTTTGTGAAGCTCCTCAATTAAAAACATCAGATCTTGCGGCGTGCCAAACCGGGAGGAAGCGGCAAAATATCCGGTTATCTGGTAGCCCCAGGATGGTGCAAAGGGATGCTCCATAATGGGCATGAACTCTACATGCGTAAACTCCATTTCAATCAGATATGGAATCAGCCGGTTGGCCATCTCGCGGTAGCTTAAAAATTCTTCTGGCGATTCCAGGCTACGTGCCCAGCTGCCAAAGTGCATTTCGTACACAGAAAAGGGCTTGTTTAACGCATTGCGGTCTGAACGTTGTTTCATCCAATCTTCATCTTTCCACTCGTACCACGTATCCCACACCATAGAAGCGGTAGAAGGCGGCTCTTCCCAGCGCAGGGCAAACGGGTCGCCTTTCTCCAGCTCTTCGCCAGAGTTTGAAACGATAAAATATTTATACAGCTCGCCGTTGCCAACCGCCGGAACAAAAGTTTCCCAAATTCCAGAATTATCCCAGCGGGCATGCATGGGCACAGATTGCCGGTCCCATCCATTAAAGTTTGCAGTGATGGATACAGAGCGGGCGTTAGGCGTCCAAACGGCAAAGTACGTACCCTTTTCCCCTGCATGGGTAACCACATGCGAACCAAGTTTTTCGTAGAGCTTAAAATGCTTCCCGGCTTTGAACAGGCTTATATCAAAATCTGTAAAGCGTGAATAAAATTGGGCGGACTCCGGCCCTGCAAGACGTTCTTTCTTGATAACCGACGATTTTGAATCCGCCACCCCCGCTTTATTTTTAATCTGCGGATCTGTAATCTTTTTTGCCTTCGCCATGGATTTATTCTGTAAATATTCTCTTAAAATAAATATACTACAATTGTGTACGCCGCCGCAGCTACGGGTCAATAATTTTGTTGCTTGCAGGGCCCGCTTTTCTACCGCATATCTTGTGCGGCTTATAGATTTTTGCGTGAGGGATTAACGCTGAAATACTTTTGTCTCGCCTCAAGCGAGAACAAAAGATTGAAGCAGGGCGTACGCCCAACCTGAAATCAAGAGCACTAAATCTTTAGCTGATGTTGCTACTCAAAAATGGCAGCATCCTTAAATTATTCTAAAATTTGTATCTGCTTAAAATTCTTATTTGACTTAAAGCGCAAACAGCCTTTTTCGTCCAGTCTAAACTCGGTAATTTCTTTACCGTCAACCGTAATGCGCTTAACCGCGAAGGGCAGCCCGATTACATTGTAATCATACGATTCATAAGTTGGGGTAAAAAGGCCTTCAATGTTCTGCTTCACAATCATTGTCGAAGCATCACCTTTCACAACAAATTTTTTCTCGAGGTAAATATCCTGCTCATAGGCGAAGGTGTCGCCGTGATCCTCAAATAAAAACGAATTCACTTCGTAGGCCGCGTAATAAATGTTAAGCCAAAGTTCTTCAATATCTTTCTCGCCCACGTATTGCATTACCGGATACTCGGGCAATACCGAACCGGCTTTTACAAATACCGGCATACTGCTTAAAGGAGCATGTACGCGGTGCTCGGCGCCGCCATCAAGCACCTGATGAGACCAGAAATGGTACCATTTACCTTCGGGAAGGTATACATTCTTAAATTCTGCGCCGGGTTGCATAACGGGAGCAACCAATATTTTATCGCCGAAAGTGAATTCATCTTCGAGGTAATGGGTAGCCGGGTTTTCCTGCTCGTGCATCACCACCGGCCTTATAATAGGAAAACCGTAGCGGTGATGTTCCCAAAAAGCGGAGTAGATATACGGCAATAACCGGTAACGCAGTTCAATAAATTTTCGGTTTATTTCCTCAAACTCCGGCCCGAAACTCCAGGGCTCCCGCTCGCGGGTATCTCCGGCCGAGTGGGCCCGCATGAGCGGAGAAAAAACGCCGAGTTGTATCCAACGGGTAAATAGCTCTGCGCTGGGCTCGCCGCTAAAACCGCCAATATCTGATCCGCAGAATGATATCCCCGAAATAGAAAGTCGCTGGCATTGTACGTTTGCCAGTTTTAAATGCTCCCACGATGCCACATTATCTCCCGTCCAAACCGAGGTGTAGCGCTGAACACCGGCATAGCCTGCCCTTGTAATGGTAAAGGGGCGCTTGTTTTTTTGAAGTTTCTTTAATCCATCGTAGGTAGAACGCACCATTTGCATGCCGTAAACGTTATGGGCCTTACGGTGTGATCCCCGAAATCCATCGTAGTTATGACGAACATCATCAGGGAATGTGCCCGAGCCAAACACAGCGGGTTCGTTCATATCATTCCACACACCGGCTACGCCCGCATCTACCAATTCTTTAAACAAACCACCCCACCAGGTTCTAACTTTAGGGTTGGTAAAATCGGGGAACTGGCAGCGACCGGGCCACACATGGCCCTCCATGAAATAATCGTCGCAACGGCGGCAAAAATAATTGTTGGCTTTTCCTTCTTTAAAAACCCAGTAATTGTCGTCTACGCGGATTCCCGGATCAATAATTACCACGGTTTTAAAACCATCATCGGCGAGCTCCTTGATCATTCGCTTCGGGTCTGGAAAATATTTGCGGTTCCAGGTAAAGCAGCGGTAGCCATCCATGTAGTCAATATCCAGATAAATAGCGTCACAAGGAATTTTTCGCTCTCTGAAGTTGCGGGCGATATCTTTCACCTTCGACTCGGGATAATAGCTCCAGCGGCATTGATGAAATCCTAAAGCCCATTTCGGCGGCATGGGATGTGTACCGGTTAAGGTATGATAACGTTTTACCACGTCCATCATGTGCGGACCGTGAATGTAATAATATTGAAGCTCACCGCCATCGGCCCAAAAGCTGGTCTTGCTATTATCCTGCTGGGCGAAATCAAAATGAGTGTGAAAGGTGTTCTCAAAAAAAATACCGTAGCTCTCACCACCGGTGATGCCAATGTAGAATGGAATGGACTGATATAAAGGATCCTGATTACGGGAGAATGAATAAGCATCTGTATTCCAGTTATGAACCCGTTTTCCCCGCAGATTAAAGTCGGTTGCTTTATCGCCCATTCCGAAGAAGCTTTCATCATTTCCGCAGGTCTTGGTGGCGTACACGTAATAACCGCCAAAATCTGTGTTTTCTTCCCAGTGCATGGGCATCCTGTCGCTGTTTATGATCTTTTCATGATTATCAGCAAAAGAAATCAGGAAGTCTTCTTTACTTACCAGGCAGGTTACTGTGTTAGTAGACACCCGAAAGTGGGTTTCATCGTCCTTAAAACTTAATACCGTAACCCGTTGGGCCGGCTGATTTACAGCGTAAGAAAATTCTTCTAAGAAAACACCGTGCGGTGCCAGTTTAATTCGAATGATTTCATCGCTCACAACCCGAACTTCAACGATGGCATCACCATCAGAAAAATAAAAGGTATTGTCCTCCTGCTTAACCGAAATTACTTTGGTTAAATACTTTTTAACAATAGGCTGAAGGTTTAAAACCGGGTTGTTGAGGTGCTGAATTCCCGCTTCATTTTCTTCTAACTTTGCTAAGTTAATATCATCTGTTAACAGATCTTTAGTTTCTTCCATATAGATTTTAATGTGGCGCAGGCACTACCTGCTTAATTTCACTGGCACTGTCTTTTACCAAAAGGGTTAGCAGGCCTGCTAATATCATGCAAACACCGCCCAATACCATTGTTTTAACCGTATGACCGTCGAAAAAGTTTTTGGTAATAAGCCCTAACAACAGGCCGCTTACAATTTGCGGTATAACTATAAAGAAATTGAAAACGCCCATAAAATAGCCCATTCTCTCGGGTGGCAATGCGCCTGCTAAAATTGCGTAGGGCATAGTCAAAATACTTGCCCAGGCAATTCCTACTCCGGCCATCGGCAATAATAACCATTCTTTGCTATGGATCATAAATATGCTTGCCAGACTGATTCCCCCGATAATGAGGCAGACCATGTGCACAAATTTACGACTTGTTTGCCGGGCCAAAACCGGCAGTAAAAACGCTGCCAGGGCAGAAACTCCGCTGTAAACGGCAAACATGGTCCCAACCCAGTTACCGGCATCCTGGTAGGCGGCAGACTGCGCATCTGTTGAGCCGAAAACGTTATCGGCTATAGCCGAAGTGGTGTAAATCCACATAGAAAATAGTGCAACCCAGGTAAAAAACTGCACAAGGGCAAGCTGAACCATGGTTTTGGGCATTTTGCCGAAGCCAGTTACAATTTCTGTAACGGCTTTTCTGAAATTTCCAGCCTTTCTTTCGGCTTTAAACCTTTCCGGATTTTCTGGCGGAAACTCACTGGTTGTAAAGACGGTATACAGTACCGAGGCGAGAAAAATAAAACCGCCGATGTAAAAAGAATAACGAACCGAATCGGGTATCAAACCGTTAGCCGCCGAGTTGCTTACATTAAACACCTCCGAAAATAAGGTTGGCAACAGCGAGGCGATGACGGCTCCGCAGCCGATAAAAAATGTTTGCATCGCGAAACCGGCGGTTTGTTGCGCCGGGTTTAGCTTATCGCCCACAAAAGCCCGGAAAGGTTCCATAGAAATATTTATAGAGGCATCCATAAGCCAAAGCACGGCAACGGCCATCCAAAGCACGGTTGAATTGGGCATTAGAAATAAGGCCGTAGAAGCCAGGATAGCGCCAATAAAAAAAAACGGGCGACGGCGCCCCCAGAACGGATGCCAGGTATGGTCACTCAAATAACCGATGACGGGCTGCACCAATAAGCCGGTAACCGGGGCGGCCAGCCAGTAAAGTGGAAGCGCATCGGCGGTGGCGCCGAGCGTAGAGAATATCCGGCTGGTGTTGGCATTTTGCAAAGCAAAGCCAAATTGGATACCGAAGAAACCAAAACTCATATTCCAGAGTTGCCAGAACGACAGTCTGGGTTTACTTATTGACGACATTTATGATCGGGTTAAAAAAATAAAAAGGCTAAAAACTGAGCATCCATGCGTCTGTAGCAGCTACCGATACCGGTACGCCCTTAGAAACATCTTCCACTATGAATTCCTTATCAGTTAAAATTTCCCTGAATTTTACTTTGCGGGTACTCTTTAACTGTTTTAATATTTCTTCGGGGAGTTGAATGTTGGCTGAAAGCGTATGGTTCCGTTCAAAATTTGCAATTATTAACACCCGTTCCTGCGTGTTGAAGCGCAAATACGCATAATTTCGGTTTGAGAAGCCGGGCTTATCTAAGGGTAAAAATTTACCATCGCGTAAAGCAGTGTTTGAGCGTACCGCATTTAGCAACGTGCTGTAAAAACCACGCAGGTATTGCTGATCTTCGCTTAAGCCTGCTCCGTCAAAGGCACCTCCGTTCATCCATTTTTGATGTTCGGGAACGCCCCAATAATCAAAAATAGTCGTGCGGTTATTCTCTCCGGCGAAACCGGCGTTTCCGCGTCCGGCTTCCCCCACTTCCTGTCCGAAATAGATCATTACCGGCCCCGTTGATAGCGTTGCGCTTATCACCATAGCCGATTTTGCAAACCAGGCATTTCCGGCGAAGCCGTCTGAGGCAATCCGCTCTTCGTCGTGGTTTTCTAAAAAGCGCAACATCCGCGAACCGAATTCCTTGCTTTCAACATTCCAAACATGCGTTATATCCTTCACATCCGCATGCGGTTCATTGCGAATCAACTTTTTCAGTCCGTCGTACAATCCTACCTTATCATACAAATAGTCAAATTTGCCGGTTGTTAAAAAGCTGTTGTACTTTCTGGAATCGTAGGCTTCCCCAATAAAAATAATATCAGGATTCACCTTTTTTACTTCGGGGATTACCCAACTCCAGAATTCAACAGGCACCTCTTCGGCCATATCGCAACGGAAACCATCAATCTTCCGATTCGTCCAGAATATCAAAATATCTTTCATTTTGTTCCATAACGGCGGAATTGGTTCAAAGTGAGTCTGTTTATTCTGATAATCAATACCGTAATTGAGTTTGATGGTTTCAAACCAATCATTAATTCCGGGTGTTTCAGAAAACACGTTATTGCCCGTTACCTTGGCGGGATATTCATCATAACGGCTGTCTTTAAGCGGGTGCTGGAACCCATCGCCGCCGGCGTTTACCCCGCCCGGAACGTTAAAATTTTTGCCGGTGATGTAGTAAAAATCATTCTGCGGACTGAAAGGCTTTGAGATATCATCGTCCTCGCCAAAACTGCGCACTCCCTGCGGAGCGGCGTCAGATGTATAATGGCGGGCAACATGGTTTGGTATAAAATCAATAATCACTTTCAGATCGTGGTCATGGCTGCGCTTAACCAGGTCGTCAAATTCAACCATGCGCTGCGCCACGTTTACCGCAAGGTCGGGATCTACATCGTAATAATCTTTAATGGCATAGGGCGAGCCCGCTCTACCCTTTACAACGTCGGGGTCGTCCATTTTTATTCCCTCGGATGTGTAATCAGTCATGGTGGCGTGTTCTATTACGCCGGTATACCAAATATGGCTAATGCCGAGGTCCTTAAGCCGGGAGAGCGCCGTGCCGGTTATGTCATTAAACTTGCCTACGCCGTTTTCGTCACGGCTGCCGTAATGTTTATTGGTTTGATTGGTGTTACCAAACAGGCGTACCATCATCTGGTAAATTATCAGCTTATCGTCGCCTGCTATTTTAGCGTTTTGTACTTTCATTGTTGGTTGTTTCATCAGCCTGTCAGAACATGATCCGGCAAAGACGGCCGTTAAAATTAAAAAGGTATACAAAGTTATCTTCATCAGCAATAAGGTAAAATAGTACCGGGCAATTGCTTCGCCGGCAATCGGCCGCGATGATCAATTTTTAGTATGAGGTATGGATATACTTTTTTTTCCGCCCACCGTGTGCAAAGTTTTGTAGATAACTATATTGGTTTGCTGCGCAGACAGATTTGAAATGGCAACGCCCGCACGATCTACTTTTACGGATAGCAACGCATCTCTGAAGCCAACTTTGAAAGAAAATGATTTCCATTTAGATGGCAAAAATGGATGAAACTCCAAAACATTGTTACGCACCCGCATGCCGCCGAAACCTTCTACAACGCTCATCCATGTGCCGGCCATGGAGGTAATGTGGCATCCATCTTCGGTGTCGTTGTTGTAATCATCAAGGTCTAAACGGGCGGTTCTCAGATAGAAGTCGTACGCACGGGTTTCATCGCCCAGTTTTGCAGCTAAAATTGCATGCACACAGGGTGACAGGGAACTTTCATGAACAGTACGCGGCTCGTAAAAATTAAAGTTACGCCGTATGGTTTCCAGGTCGTAATTATCCTCAAAAAAGTAAAGGCCCTGCAAAACATCCGCTTGTTTAATAAAGCAGGATCGCAATATGCGGTCCCAGCTCCATTTCTGATTCAGCGGCCGGTCAGCATCGGGCAAATCGCTTACCAAAATCTGTTCTTTATCAAGATATCCATCCTGCTGCAAAAATATTCCCTGAGTTTCATCTTCCGGCAAGTACAAGTCGGAGACAATTTCCTGCCATTGCCGAATTTCTGCATCCGCATCAAATTGCAGTTTATCAACCAGCTTAGTGTACCGATCGGGGTTTGTCTTTTGAACTTTTTCTAAAGCTTCAATGGCATAACGGAGGCACCATGCAGCAAGTGTACTGGTATACCAATTGTTGTTCACATTATTTTCGTATTCGTTGGGGCCGGTAACGCCAAGCATCACAAACTTATCCCGTTTCCCGCTCCAGTTTACCCGTTGTGCCCAAAATCTGGCTATGGCAATAAGCACTTCTAACCCGTACGCTTCCAAATAGCCATCATCACCGGTGTACCGAATGTAGTTGTATATCGCGTAAGCGATAGCGCCGTTGCGATGAATTTCTTCAAAAGTGATCTCCCACTCGTTGTGGCACTCTTCACCGTTCATGGTCACCATCGGATACAAGGCTGCACCGTTGCTGAAGCCAAGTTTAGCTGCGTTTTCTATGGCTTTTTCCAGATGGTTGTAGCGATAGATTAACAGGTTTTTTGTAACACTTGCCTCGGCTGTAGCCAGATAAAAAGGCACACAATAAGCTTCGGTATCCCAATAAGTGGAACCACCATATTTTTCTCCGGTAAAGCCTTTAGGGCCGATGTTGAGGCGGGCATCCTGACCGGTATAGGTTTGATGCAACTGAAATATGTTAAAGCGGATGGCTTGCTGTGCGCTGACATCGCCTTCGATCTCAATATCGGCACGCTCCCATTTTTTGGCCCAGGCGCTTGCCTGCTCTGCCTTCATTCTTTCAAAACCTTTTGCAGCTACACGCTCAACAAGAATTTTTGTGTTGCTTAAAAGTTTTTCTTTCGGATGATTTTCTGATGATAGATTTCCCGCGTACTTATAAACCGTCAGCGTATCGCCCGCAGTTAATTTCCGGATGATTTTTAACGCTGTGAAACTGCCCTTAGAAACCGGCTCTGCTGTAAAATCAATAGGTTCCCCGTTTAAAGCTAAATCTACCTTGAAACCGGTGCAGACCTCAAAGTTTGTTTTTTTAGTGCGAAGCGTTAAGAACGATGTGTCTTTGTGGATTTCCTGCTGAACCTCTTCCCAAAACTTCTCATCGTAATTGGCATCCTGGTTTTTTACATCGCCATCAATAAACGGACACACTGTTATGTTCCCCTGGAAATTTAGCGGAGTAATGGAATAAGAAATGGCACCCGCTTCGTCGTCTACAATGCTGCAAAAGCGTTTGGCATTTATCTTTAGTTGTTTGCCATCGGGCAAGTTTGCAATGAATGATCGTTCCAAAAACCCTTCCAGCATGTTTAACACCCGGCGGAAATCAACTATTGCGCAAGTGTTCATATCCAGTTGATATTCGTCAATGAATACTTCTATGCCAATCCAGTTGGCGGCATTTAAAACCTTTGCGAAGTACTCCGGGTAGCCGTTTTTCCACCAGCCAACCCGCGTTTTATCCGGATAGTAAACCCCGGCAACATAATTGCCAGGCAAAGTTTCGCCAGTATAAGTTTCTTCAAAATTGGCACGCTGCCCCATGCGGCCGTTACCCAGACTGAATATACTTTCAGAAACTTTATTAAGACCGGGCTCAAACCCTTCTTCAATTATATTCCACTCGTGTGGTATGATGTAATTTTTCATAGAGCCTCGCCCCCGGTCCCGGCTCTAAAAGAGCGGGGTATTGGGCTATAAATTTCTTAATTTATCAACATTCATGGCATTCAACCCGGCAATGACCAGATCGGCTCCGGGAAGCAAACTCTCGGCTCCGATACCCACTACTTTCATCCCGCCAGCCCTGGCCGCCTCAACTCCCGCAATAGCATCTTCAAAAACTAAACATGCCGCGGGTTCAATTTCCAGCATTTCGGCGCCTTTTAAAAACACCTCCGGATCTGGTTTTGACGCCGTAACTGTGTTGCCATCAACAATCGCATCAAAATAATGAGTAAGTTCTACCTTTGTTAAAATAATGCCGGCATTTTTACTTGCCGAGCCTAAAGCTATTTTGTAACCTGCTGCTTTCAATTCGTCAAGAAACATCAGTGCGCCGGGTAAAACATCGGCGCCGGTCATCCCACTAATCATTTCTACATACCATTTATTTTTAAGTTCGGCGAGTTCAGCCTTTTCGGCGGCGCTTTTTGTGGTCATTCCCCAGTCAAGAATCAATTCTAAAGATTGTTTCCGGCTTATGCCTTTTAAACGCTCGTTTTCCACTTCTGTAAAGTCAAAACCAAGTTGATTTGCAAGGCGTTTCCAGGCCTGGTAATGATAGATGGCGGTATCTACAAGAACCCCGTCTAAATCAAATATACATGCTTTAATCTGCGACATTTTATTTTTTCAGTTCAAAAACAGAAGTGGTATTGCCCGGAACATTTATCGTTTCTATAGAAGGTAGTTCTTCCTGAGACATCACGTTGAGGGCTTTACTGAATCCGTTAAACCGCTGGCCAAACCGCCCGGTACCGATTGTTTGAGGCTCGGCATTGCTGTTCATGATCACCATTACGGTTTTTTCGCTGTTAAATCTGAAGTATACATAAACCCCATTTTCCGGAACGTACTGCATCAGACCACCAGTTTGGAGTGCTGTTGAGTTTTTGCGATAATTGGCCAGCTTTTTTATGTAATTAAATGATTCATTTTCCTGCTCGGTACGGCCAGAAGCGGCAAATTTATTTTGCAGGTCTCCGGCCCAGCCGCCTTTAAAATCCAACCGCACCAGTCCGTCCGGGTTGGTAAACCCCGTCATCAAAATTTCACCACCATAATAAATCTGCGGAATTCCTCGGGTTGTTAAAAGCCAGGTGAGAGCCGATTTGTATTTCTTCAGATCTTCACCAACAATTGAATAGAATCGCCCCAGATCATGATTATCTAAAAATACCACCAACCTGGTGGGGTCCTGGTATATAAAATCACTCGCGATGGTTGTGTATAATTTATTTACTCCTTCGTTCCAGCCAAATTTTCCGTTTATCGCTTCCGTTATTCCCCACAGTGCCTGAAAATCGGTGACCGATTGCAATCCCGAATCAAACGTCTGGTTTACGGTTTCCCCTTCGGTGAAGTAAGCCTGGTTGGGCAATCCATGCACCCAGGTCTCGCCAAAAAAAGTAAATCGCGGATATTCTGCCGTGATGGCTTTGGCCCATTCGGCCATGTAGGCCGCGTTGTTGTACGCATAGGTATCTAATCTAAATCCATCTAAACCAGAATATTCGATCCACCAGATATGGCTTTGCGTGAAATAATTTTTAACAAATTCACTCTCCTGGTTCATGTCGGGCATGTGCCTATCAAACCAGCCATCGGTCATTTGCTTCCGATCAACTTCGGCGGCATAGGGATCAAAAAGCACCTGATCTTTGTAAGTGGTTTTTGTGAAAGCCGGCCATTGGTGTACCCAATCGCTAAACGGCTTGTCTTTAATCGTCCAGTGTTCTGTGCCTACATGGTTATGAACCAGATCTTTGATCATTTTCATTCCACGCTCATGTAGCTTATCTACCAATTCCTTGTATAAAGCATTGCTGCCGTAACGCCGATCAATTTTGTAATTTTCGGTATTTGCGTACCCGTGGTAAGATGTTTTGGGCTGATTATTTTCCAGCACCGGATTTAACCATAAAGTGGTAACTCCTAAATCCTGCAGATAATCAAGATGGTTGATAATTCCCTGGAGATCGCCTCCGTGACGTAGATACATAGAATCGCGGTTAAGCGACGTTTCATTCATTCCGGGGATTACATCATTTGAAGGGTCGCCATTAGCAAACCGGTCTGGCATAATGAGGTAAATAAAGTCTTGATTGGTAACACCCTGAGCACGGTTTTCAGATTTTTCCCGATGAAGCAACGCATATTTAACCCGAATAGGTTTTGCACCCTTTCTGGCGAATGTGATATCAAATTCTCCGGCTTTGGTTTCCTTGCTGATATTTAAATCCAGAAACAAATAATTTGGGTTCTCCGTTTTATGAACCTTGTCTAAAACAACACCCGGATAGGATAAGCTGACCTCGCGATCGGCAATACGGTTGCCATGGACAATTAGTTGGAGCTTAGGATTGTTCATGCCCACCCACCAGTTTGCCGGTTCAATTCGTTCAAAAGTCGGTATCTGGGCAGAAGCGCTTAAAGCGATGCAATTAAATAGCAGAAAAACGGTGAATTTCAGTTTCATAAAACCGTGTTAAACATACACGAAGCAACGCTAAAACAATGATAAGGAATTTAGCTTACAACAGGGTTTACAAAAAACATAAACAAAAAAATGATCCCGAAAAAGAAAAGCCCCGCTGCGTTTTAATGCACCGGGGCTTTTTAACTGGAGTGTTCTTACTGGTTGAATGTAAATCCTACATAATACATTGCACCTATTGAAGGGTTTCCGTAGGAAGTAAAGTAATAATTATTCAGAAGATTGGATGCCCCAATTTTAATCATGGATTTTACGGAGGGTATTTTAAGGTTTACCTGGCCGTCTAAATTACCGTAGGATGGTACGGTACCGGCTGCGAAAGAAGAGTTCCAGAAAAACTCGTCCTGCCAGCGGTAATTTAAATTAAAAGCGAGATTTTTAGCGATCTCCCGATTTCCTAAACCCAGATTATAGCGGATTTTCGGAGTGTTAAAATCGTTGATGTAATTGCTGGGAAGATTTCCGATCTCATTATAAGAAATACTACCGGTAAGGTTGAATTTGCCGATGATGTAATCCAGACCGAATGCACCGCCGTAAGAAGTAACTTCGCCTTCGGCATTAACAGGAGCGCCGAATTTGGTAAAAGCGGTACCTGCCGCATTTGCCTGGTAAACTTCTACCGCAGTTATAAAATCTTTGTACATGTTGTAATAGCCGTAAGCATCAATTAAAACATTAGGGCCCAACAAGCCTTTATAGCCCAGTTCATAAGCTTGGACACTTTCTGGCTGTACGCCCTCGGCATCGAAGGTGTAGGCTTGCAAAAGCGCCGGGTTTGGACTTCCCGCGGAAGCGGAAGCCAGGAAATTGCGGTAGCTTACATCTGTAAAGCCCCGGTTGTTGTACAAATCGAATTTTTGCAGGAGTTCGGGAATTCCACCAATCAAACGGGTTGAACCTCCGCCCACAGACAAGTTGATGTACTGATTCTGAGTTGTGGGGTTACGATAACCGGTTTGGTAAGAAGCCCGGATATTATTATTCGGCGCAACGGTTAACACACCAGTAACGCGTGGAGTAAAGCGGCCGTCGAAATTGGTGCTCTTATCATAACGACCGGCAAAGGTTAGCTTAAATTTATCGTTAAAAAGTTTTTTGCCGATAGTTCCGAAAGCTCCGTACTCATTAATGTCTATTTCACGATTCAGATCATCAAAAATTGTTCCGGCCGAATTGAGATCATAGATGCGATATGACGTACCGATTTGCAGCTCAACCACGTTATTAAAGGCATTTGTAAAGTTGTACATTCCTTCGTAGTGGTACAGATTGGTCTTATCGTCAAAGCGGGCACCTAAACCCGTGCTGCTGCTGATGTTGGTATTCACAATCCGATTTTTTGCGGTTTCATACGCCGGCGAGCCCGGAGCAAACCTTCCCTGATCGGCTGCGTTACGAGCAAACTGATGGGCCTGATTATCCGGGGCTCCGGCGGCACGGGCGCCAACATAGTTCCCCACGTATTGTGGAAACCAGGTAGTTGAAGCCTTGGATGTTTCGTTAATGTAGGCTCCGAGGATGGATGAAATGTAAGAATCGCCGGAGTTTTCGCGGGTTGTATAACCTCTCAGCATAAAATTCTGACCTTTTAACTCCAGCTTGTACTGGCCAATACTGAAATTACGGAGGGAATACCGGTCTGATCCGGTGTAAACCGACGTTCCCGAACCAAAGTTTGCCTGGGCAATAGCTTCAACCTTATCAGTAAACTTATAATGAATAGAATTTGAAGTTTTAAAGGATTTCGTATCGTAATCAACGAGGTTACTTTCTGCGTACCCGGTGCGTGAAACCGGCTGATCCGGGATTAAACCAGCTCGTAAACCGATGTTAAAAGGGAGCACATTTTGGATTGCTGGTCTTAACGCCGGCGGGAAGGCACCTAGAAAACCACCAATCTGCGCAGGTGTTGCCGTTACCGGAAGACTGGCATTAATCAAGGCGATAATATCTGGAATTGCTCCGCCTGTTGCTGCGGCAACCCCCGCCCGGGTGGCATTTTGTACCGAGTTGGCCACATTGCGCATATTGGCATTCACCTCATCGCCGTAACTGTTAATGCCGTCGTAATTAGGGTCTGTACTCCTGTCGCCGGGAATAACATTGCGGGCGATGCGGTCAAAATTATTAAAATTTCCGGCCCGCCAATCCTGGGCCTGCAGAAATGAAACGTTGGTTTTGAAGGCGAACTTGTTCCAGGCTTTGGCATAACGGAACGCTACATCTTCAAACGTTTGACTGTTCTGCAAGGGATCATCTACATGATTCAGACCAGATTTTACCTGGAAAGCCAAACCCTGATAAGTGAACGGACTTTTTGACGTTAACAACATGGTTCCGTTTATACCGCCGGCTCCGTATAATGCAGAGGCCGCACCCGGTAACAATTCAATATTGTCTAAATCAAGTTCAGAAATACCAACAATGTTGCCAACCGAAAAGTTAAGGCCTGGCGCCTGGTTGTCCATCCCATCTATAAACTGATTAAAACGCGTATTGCCGTTTGAGTTAAAACCACGCGTATTTACTGACTTAAATGTTAAACTCTGTGCGCTCATCTCCACACCTTTGATGTTGGCAAGGGCATCGTAAAATGTTGGGGCGGCTAATTCGCGTATTGCTGCCTGCCCCACACGCTCTATAGATACCGGCGATTCTAATATCCTTTCGGGAGTTCTGGAAGCGGCGATAACTACCTCCTGACCCAAAATTGCCTGGCTTTCCATCTGAATGGTTAATTCGGCAACAGGCCCCGTTATGGTCTGTTCTATGGTGCGGTAGCCTAAATAACTGATCACCATTGTAAAGGGGGTGCTTTCTGATGTTGAAAATGAAAATCTTCCGTTAGCGTTACTGGATGTGCCTATTGATTTTCCCTTTACGGATACGGCAACCCCGGCCAGGGTCTCGTTTGTTGCCTTATCTGTAACCGTGCCCGAAATGGTGATGTTCTGGGCAAACGCCGCCGAACTGACTAAAGTCAGCATGAGGAGACCGAAGAAGAAACGGGTAAAAATTTTAGACATAAGATTTAAGATTTGTATGATTAGACATTTGGATAGTTTAGATAAACTTAGGCTTTATTTTAATTTTAAGCAATTTCTAAGAAACTTTTTATGCTTGCATAGTAATTTTGATTTATTTTAGATGCCTGAGCGGTTCAACCGGAGAAATTTCAATTTTAAAATTGAGTATTTTCGATTAATTATTTTAAAATCGTGCGGTTGATTTCAACCCCCTCATAACGATGCTATTCACATGAAATTAACCAAAGCCATACTTTCTCTGACAGCAGCCTTAGCACTGCTCATTGTTTTAAATCTCAAACTCGGAGACATCCCTCCCTTGGGAAAATTTCTGGATCCGTTCCATGGCTTCTGGCAGAATGCAGAAAACAAAAAAGTGGAATCAAGCCGTGAGCTGACCTTGAAGGGTTTGAAGGGCTCGATCGAGATTAAGTTTGATGAGCAAATGATCCCTCATATTTTTGCCCAGAATGACCACGACGTTTTTTTTGCCCAGGGTTTTATTACGGCTAAAGACCGGCTTTGGCAGATGGACTTTCAAACGCGTTTCGCCGCCGGAAGATTATCTGAAGTAGTGGGGCCCAAAGCGATTGAGCTTGACAAGTACCAACGCCGTATGGGCATGGTATATGGTGCCGAAAATATGATCAAAGGCTTGAAAAAAGATGCCCGGATGATGGAGATTATGAACGCGTACGCCGCCGGAATTAATGCTTACATCAACTCGTTAAACCCAAAAGATTATCCCATTGAGTTTAAAATTCTGAATTATGAGCCCGAAGAGTGGAAAGTAATCAACTCGGCATTCCTGTTAAAACTCATGTCGGCTACCCTTGCGGGAGGCTCAAACGAGTTTTATATGAATAATATTTTGAACGAATTCGGGCCCGAGGTGGTAAAGAATCTATTCCCGGATTATCCCTTCCGTGAAGATCCGGTTATTCCCGCGGGCACCAAGTGGGATTTTAAAGCTCTGCCGATTCCAGAGCAGCCCACACTTTTAACTTCATCGCCCAAAGAGCGAACAAAAGAAAAAGTAGAAGGAATAGGCAGTAATAACTGGGCCCTGGCCGGATCTAAAACCGCCAGCGGATATCCCTTATTAGCCAATGACCCGCATCTGGAACTTAGCCTGCCTTCTATATGGTATCAGATTCAAATGGTAGCGAATAATTTGAATGTGTACGGAGTATCATTGCCCGGTGCTCCGGGTGTGATTATTGGCTTCAATAAAGATATTGCCTGGGGAGTAACCAATGTGGATGCAGATGTTTTAGACTGGTACCAGATACGTTTTAAAGACGATTCGAAGGCCGAATATTGGTATAACAACTCCTGGAAAAAGGTTAAAAAACGTATTGAAACCATCAAAGTGCGTGGCGGCGGTACGGTTACAGATACCGTTTACTACACGCATCAAGGTCCGGTGGTGTATACCGAAGGGAAAAAGCCCGAGGGCTTTCCGAAAGCCCGGAACATCCCGGTAGGGCATGCTTTAAAATGGGTTGCCCACCAACCTTCTAATGAGTTTAAGGCAATTTACATGCTCAATTACGGTAAAAACTATAAGGACTACCGCGAGGCCATTGCATATTTTAACGCCCCTGCCCAAAATTTCGTCTTTGCCAGCAACAGCGATATCAGCATTACGCCCAGTGGCTATTTGCCCCTGAAGTATAAAAACCAGGGCAAATTTATTTTAGATGGCAGCTTGCCCGAGAATGACTGGTATGGCCGGATCCCCACAGCGCAAAATCCGACGGTCAAAAATCCGGCTCGCGGTTTTGTTAGTTCGGCAAATCAATCGTCAACAGACCAAACGTACCCATATTATATAAACTGGGAATTTGCCCCTTACGAGCGGGCTCACCGAATTAACAACCGCCTTGCCGTAATGAGCGGTGCTACGGTTGATAGTATGCGCAGTATACAGAACGATAATTATAGCATCCTGGCAGAAAACATCCGTAAAAACCTGTTATCGTCTGTAAATACCGGCAAGCTTAATGCTTCGCAGCGGGAGGCTTTTCGGTTAGTTGGGGCATGGGACAATTATTACAACGCCGCGGAAATTGCTCCGAGCATTTTTGAAATTTGGCGCAAGCTACTTGAGAAAAACATTTGGGCAGATGAATTTGACAACTCAGCATCACTCATGCGTTTCCCTTCGCGGGATCGTTTTGTACAGCTTTTATTAAACGAGCCAGATGCCCCTTGGTACGATAACATCAGCACCAGCCAGAAAGAGGTCAAAACCGACGTGGTAACCGAAAGTTTTATTGCCAGCGTAGATAGCCTGGAACGGCGCTTCGGTTCAATTTCTGAGGAATGGAAATGGGGTAATGTACTGCACAGCCACGTACCGCATCTGGCGAAAATAGCCGGTTTTGGTTCTAAATTTTTAAACGTTGGTGGCTCCAAATCTTCTGTAAATGCCATGAGCGAAACGAATGGGCCATCGTGGCGTATGGTGGTTGCTCTGGGCAAAGAGGTAAAAGGATATGGGGTTTTTCCGGGCGGGCAGTCTGGCAACCCAGGTAGTTTTTACTACGATGACATGATTGACACCTGGACCAGCGGACGCCTGAACGAGCTTTTATTTTTAAAATCTAATACCGATCAGTCAAAGCGCATTCTTTCAACCTGGAAACTTGTTGCCGATTAGAAAAAAAAAGGCGAAAAACCAATTATCTGGTAGTCTCTAAATCCAACCTGTTAATCTGTAATTCTTAATCTCTCATTCTTAATTCCTAATTCTTAATTCTTAATTTTCAGTAATGCTGTTCATCCTCATATTCATTTTATCCCTCATCTTACAATTATTTTTACCCTGGTGGATCATTGCGCCGCTTGCGTTTGGGTTAGCTTTTTGGAAGTCCAAAAGCTCGTTTAATGCTTTCGTGTCTGGTTTTGGAGCCATTTTTCTGTTATGGATCATCATGGGGTTAGTGAAAACGCTGCCGAATGAAAATTTATTGGCGAACCGCGTGGGCGAAATGTTTATGCTCCCTTCCTCATCTGTAAACTGGATATTTATGCTACTGCTTACCGGGATTGTGGGCGGTTTGGCGGCAGGCTTTAGCGCAATGGCAGGCTTCTTTTGCAGAAACCTGTTTAGAAATACAAGCCGCCGGCAGGCAGCTAACACCTAAATTGTACCTTTGAGGCGATGAACCCTATTGCCGCATCTGACATTTTTTCGGTTAAAACACCACAGGATTTTGAGCGTGCAGCAATAGAGGTCTTCCGCTTTCAGGCAGAACATTGTAAGGTTTACGCGGATTTTATAAAGTACCTGAGTATAAATCCCGTAAAGGTTAAGGAACTGGCGCAGATCCCCTTTCTCCCGATTGAATTTTTTAAAACCCGCGAGGTTATCTCTTCTAATCAACCAGTAGAAATTACGTTTACCAGTTCGGGCACCAGCAAAACTTCGGCAAGCAGGCATTTAGTAAATTCTGTGAATATCTATGAGCAGAGCTATCAAAAATGCTTCGAAAAGTTCTATGGCGATGTAAGAGATTACGCTTTGCTGGCTCTGCTGCCCTCGTATCAGGAACGGGAAGGTTCGTCTCTGATCTATATGGTTGATGACCTCATCCGCAAAAGCGGAAACAAGAGCAGTGGCTATTTTTTAGATAATTACGCGGCTCTTGCCGACAGGCTTAACGCTTTGAAAGAAGTCGGTACACACACACTTTTAATTGGTGTAACTTATGCCTTGCTTGATTTTGCCGAAAGCCATTCGCTTGAACTGCCACAATTGATTGTGATGGAAACAGGTGGCATGAAAGGAAGGCGAAAGGAAATTATCCGCCCGGAACTGCACGAAAAGCTTTGCGAAGGCTTCGGCGTTCCGGCGATACACTCAGAATATGGAATGACCGAATTGCTATCGCAGGCCTATTCTAAAGGCGGCGGCAAGTTTCATGCCCCTGCCTGGATGCAGGTTTGCATTCGCGATGTGAACGATCCGCTTCAACTTCTGCCTCAAGGTTTTACCGGCGGAATTAATGTAATTGATTTGGCAAACCTAAATTCCTGTGCATTCATCGCTACGCAGGATTTGGGTAAAATCCATTCTGATAAAAGTTTTGATATACTAGGGCGTTTTGATCACAGCGACATCAGGGGATGCAATTTGCTGGTGCAATAGGAAAGAAAAAAGCCGGAGCATTGCCCCGGCTTGCTTTAATAAATTGCTCTATTTTTTATCACTTAAGCTCCCAGACTCCAGCCTTTGCGGTACTCCCGTTTAACAAACTGGTTGGCTTCGTCAAAGTTGGTAACTTTCATATTGGGACCGTCCCAAAGTAATTTAATATACCTGCCGGGATAAGAGAATCCATTGCCTGTAGCATTTTGCTTCCGGATGTCATATCCCCTTATGGCCAGATTTCCCATCAAAATTGTTTCTGTTAGCGGCCCTGCGATTGAAAAATCTGAGCTCAACTCCATTTTGCCATAGCCTGCAATTGCGGCTTCAACCCATTGAGTATAGTGGCCGGCTTCGCCACCCGGAACCAGCGGTATGGTTGAGGCTACTTTAACCTCCTCGCCCCGCGATAAAGGCAGCAATTTTGGATCACGCCCGTAGGTGCTGCACATCATTTTACCTTTGGTACCAATAAATAAGGCGCCGTTTCCTCCATCGCCCATTTTTTCATTCGGGCCTAATTCTTCCGGTCTTTGTGGCTGTATTCCGCCGTCCATCCAATGCAATTTCAGCGGCTGACCGCCCTTATTTTTAGACGCAAAGGTCATAATTGCATGGGAAGATGGGGGGCAGCTTTCGGGGAAATAACCCCGTTTAAACTCATCAACATACACACTTCCTACACTTGCCTCCACTTCTGTTGGATAACCCAGACCTAAAACCCGGAAAGGTGCTTCCACCAAATGGCAGGCCATATCTCCAAGAGCGCCGGTACCGTAATCCCACCATCCACGCCAATTAAACGGAACCAGTTTGTCTATATAGTTTTTTTCGGGGGCAGTTCCCAGCCATAAATTCCAGTCAAGCGAAGCCGGGATTTCTGCTGATTTATCTGGCCAGGGAATGCCTTGTGGCCACACTGGCCGGTCTGTCCAGCAGTACACGGTATGTACATCGCCAATTACGCCGGCATTGTACCACTCCCGCAACTGGCGTACACCATCGCCCGATGCCCCCTGGTTTCCCATCTGGGTAACTACCTTATATTTTTTGGCACCCTCTGTAAGCATCCGGGCTTCATAAATATCGTGGGTAAGTGGTTTTTGTACATACACATGTTTACCCATCTGCATCGCGGCCAGCGTTATTATCGCATGATTGTGATCTGGGGTAGCAACAGAAACCGCATCGAAGTTTTTAGATTCCTTTTCAAACATTTCCCGCCAGTCTCTATAATATTTAGCCTTCGGAAAGTTTTTTACAGAGGTGGCGGCCCTTTTATCGTCCACATCGCAGAGGTAAGCAATATCACACTTGCCGCCCGCCATAAAACCTGTTAAGTCACTTTGGCCTTTTCCGCCAACGCCAACTCCGGCAATTAATAACCGGTCGCTTGGGGCGATAAAACCTTTGCCGCCCAGCACATAGCGGGGCACGATCATGAAGCCGGCAGCGGCCACTGCGGCGGTTTTCACAAAGTCTCTTCTACTTGTTGTATTTATGGTATCAGACATCCTCTTGTTTTATAAGTTAAAGCAATTTGATCTTCGAAGTTAATTTAAGTTGGTCCTTATCAGGTTGCCCAGGCTTTATCACCCTTCTTGTACGGATAATCTCCATCATATTTACCCGGAATGGCAACATACCGCAAGGCTTTGGTTGCGCCGACCTCTGAGGTAAAGAATCCTAATAATGTTAACTCTTTGATCATCCTGAAATAATGCGAAGGCTGCTCGGGAGTTTTATTTTTCATATAAGCGTTCTGCTTAGCATCCACTTTAGTGAAGAAGGCGGTACGCTCTGCGGCGCTGCAGTCCATAAAAGTTTTGCCGGTTTCTTCTTTGCATTGCTCGTCCAGCCGTTCCATTCCCCGGCGAAAAACCGCCTGGTTTCGTGGTGTGTAGCAATCGCGAACCATTACATTCATAAATTCGCCAACTTTGGCGGCTTTGGCGCCCGGAGTACTGGTTGCAGGCAAAATGGTTTCGCCCATTTCATCTAACAAAGCGATTTGCTCGTTGCTAAAAAATGCTCCCGCAGATTTTGCGTTCTCAACTCCGGGTGTGCAGCCGATCTCTAAAAACAGGTTGGCCCCGATTATGGTTCCGCCAAGCAGAAAACCCACTTTTGTTATTGCTTCTCTTCTATCCATAATATTCTTTTTTAAACGATAGATTTTTCCTTTAGATATTTCGCTTTTTCAGTTCATTTACGGCATGATCAACCGCACGGGCGGTCATGGCCATATAGGTTAGTGATGGGTTCTGGCATCCGGCCGACGTCATTGCGGCACCATCTGTAACATATACATTAGGAGCATCCCAAACCTGATTATTTCCATTCAACACTGAAGTTTTGGGGTCGCGACCCATGCGGGCGGTACCCATTTCATGTATTCCCATACCCATGGTATAACCGGCATCGAACGTATTTACATCTTTTAAGCCGGCAATTTCAAGCATTTCTTTACCATCTTCCATCATGTCCTTCCGCATTTTCCGCTCGTTGTCTTTAATATCACAATCAATGGCCAGAACATTTAAACCCCATTTGTCTTTAGTGGTTTTATCAAGCGAGATTTTATTTTCATGATAAGGTAAGGTCTCGCCGAAGGCGGTAATTCCCATTCTCCAGTCGCCGGGCTCGCACAACGCATCCTTAAAAGCGGCACCCATACTAAGTTCAGCCACTTCGCGGCCCCAGCCTTCACGACTTGCGCTTCCCTGATAGCCAAATCCGCGAATGTAATTTCGATTTCTATCTCCTGGAAGATTCTGGAACCTCGGAATGTAGATTCCGTTAGGCCTGCGCCCATAATAATATTTATCATCAAACCCTTCGGCCCGTCCTGAAGCCCCGGCACGGAAATGGTGATCCATCAGGTTGTGACCTAACTCACCGCTACTACTGCCAAGCCCGCCTTCCCAAACGTCGGTAGCCGAGTTCATTAAAATCCAGGAAGAATTTAAGGCTGAAGCGCAAACGAAAACAACCTTTGCCAGATATTCATAGGTTTGGTTGGTTTGGGCGTCTAACACTTCTACACCGCGGGCTTTTTTAGTATCCTTATCGTACAGAATACGCGTTACGATAGAGAACGGACGAAGGGTTAAATTACCGGTGGCAACCGCGGCTGGCAGGGTGGAAGACTGCGTGCTAAAATAAGCACCAAACGGGCAACCCAGCCAACATTTATTTCGGTACTGGCAATTGGTACGGCCCTTTAAAGGCTCTGTAATATTTGCCACCCGACCCATTATCATGTGCCGGTCTCCCTTGTAATGCGCTTTTATGCGTTCTGCAACATCTTTTTCCACCACGTTCATGGCCATTGGCGGCATAAATTCGCCATCGGGAAGTTGCGAGAGGCCGTCACGGTTACCGCTAATCCCTGCAAACTTTTCAACATAGCCATACCAGGATTCGAGGTCTTTATAACGTATCGGCCAGTCTACCGCAATCCCATCTTTTTCATTCGCTTCAAAATCAAGATCGCTCAGACGATAACTCTGACGGCCCCACATTAACGACCGACCTCCGACATGGTACCCGCGGTACCAGTCAAAACGCTGAACTTCTGTATAGGGTGCGTCTTTTTCGACGGTCCAATAATTTAAGTTGGTTTCGTTTAAGGGATAATCTCGTTTTAGAACCGGGTAATCTTTGATCATTTCCTGCGTGCGCCCGCCCCGATGCGGAAAATCCCATGGATGTTTATTAGCGTTTACGTAACCTTTAACGTGTTCAATGTCTTCGCCCCGCTCAAGCATAATGGTTTTGAGCCCTTTCTCGGTAAGCTCTTTTGCAGCCCATCCACCGCTAATTCCAGATCCTATTACAATTGCATCATATGTGTTATCAGCCATATTATTTTATTTTATGAGTATGTATTCGTATTAATTTAAATAAATCCGCATTGCCGATGCTGCGTTGTCACAATGTTATCAGCAGAAACAGATTTATACTTCCGAAATGATCGTTCGCTCCGCGACGGTATCCGCATCAATTTCTTTATTATCATTAAAAAATAGAAAGAAAATAACCGTTACCACGGCTGCTATTCCTGCGGGAATCAGCCAGATAGTTTGCCAGTCGTTCTGGGTCTCAGAAATTTTATTGGCATCGGTAATAATGCCGGCAACCCAGAAGCCAATTAACATACCCACACCGTACGTGGCCAGGGTGATGAGGCCCTGGGCGGCACTTTTGTATTTCTCTCCAGCTTTAGAGTTGGTATAGATTTGCCCGGTTACAAAGAAAAAATCGTAACAAATTCCGTGTAGGGCAATTCCCAGTAAAAGCATAAATGTTAATTCATTCGCGTTTCCGTAAGCAAAAAATACGTACCGTAAAACCCAGGCAAGCATACCCACTAAAATGGTATACTTAACCCCAAACCGTTTAAAAAATAGAGGCAACAAGAGCATAAACAATACTTCAGAAATCTGTCCGATAGTCATTTTACCGGTAGGATTCTCCAGGCCAATGCCGGATAAAAACGGATTGGCATTTTGATAATAAAAGGCCAGCGGGATGCATATTAATATAGAGGAAATAAAGAATACCAAAAAGTTCTTGTTCTTCAATAATTTAAGGGCATCCAATCCCAGCATATCCGAAACGGTTACTTTTTCATTTTTATCAACCTTTGGTGGAGTTGCAGGCAGGGTAAAACTAAATAAGCCTAAAACCAGCGAAGCGATTGCGGCCATCAGAAATGTATTCCTCAGCAATCCTTCAGAAATTCCGGAAGGAGAATCCCAACTAAATAAGAAACTGATAGAAAGGCCGGCAACTATCCAGCCAACGGTTCCCCAAACGCGGATGGTTGAAAACTCCTTCTCGGGATCTTTCATCTGGTTAAATGATACCGAATTAACCAGCGCCAGAGTGGGCATGTACATAATCATGTAACCAAGTACAAAGGGATAGAATCCACCAAAATCAACACTTCTAAACATCAGAAACATTAATAGCGCTCCAATGAGGTGCAAAATGCCGAGTATTTTTTCGGCGTTAAAATATCGGTCGGCAATTAAGCCGATGATAAACGGGGCGATGATGGCACCGAAGGACTGTGTTGAAAATGCGGCAGCGATCTGAGACCCTGTGGCGCTGAGATTGTTGCCCAGAAAAGTTCCCAATGTTACAAACCAGGCTCCCCAAATAAAAAATTCAAGGAACATCATTAACGAAAGTTTAAAACGGATTGTTGAGTTCATCTATATAGTGTTATGAAAGTTTATCAGGAAATTAACGAGAGTCTTTGCGGCTACCGGACAGGTATGCGAAGTAGTACGGGTTTCAACAAATGAGCGGAATATGTGTTGAGAATACACTCAGATAGCTTATTTTTCAAATTAAAAACTGCGTTAATAATTGATTTCATAACAATTGGTTAGTTTAGTAGTATTAAATAAATGTATATTTTTATTTTCAAAAAACACGAATATCGATTTTAATCTTAGAATTATTACATGAACAGAAAATTACGAATGGGCATGGTTGGCGGCGGAAAAGACGCTTTTATTGGTGCCATACACCGTATTGCCGCTAATATGGATGGGCTTACCGAACTGGTTTGCGGTGCGCTGAGTATAAACCCCGATGTTGCGGCAGAAAGTGGAAAAATGCTCTTTTTACCTGAAGACCGCACCTATAAAACCTATCAGGAAATGATAGAGCGGGAAAGCAAACTGCCGGAAAGCGAGCGCATGGATTTCGTAACCATCGTAACTCCTAACTTCGCCCATTTTGCGCCTGCGATGCTGGCACTCGAACATGGTTTTCATGTGGTGATAGAAAAACCCATCACCTTCTCAATTGATGAAGCCAGGCAACTAAAAGCTAAAGTGGAAGAAACCGGGCTAATCCTTTTATTAACGCATACTTATTCTGGTTACCCGATGGTAAAGCAGGCCCGGCAAATGGTTAAGGAAGGCGTTTTGGGCGAAATCAGGAAAATATATGTCGAGTACCCCCAGGGCTGGCTGAGCAAATTGTCTGAACGCGAAGGAAACGCACAGGCGGCCTGGCGCACGGACCCGAGCAAATCTGGCAAAAGCGGAAGCATGGGCGATATCGGCACTCATGCAGCACACCTGGCAGAATATATTTCCGGATTAAAAATTACCAAAATATGCGCCGACCTGAATATTGTGGTAAAAGGCCGGATGCTGGATGATGACGGGAATGTTTTGCTCAAATTTGATAACGGGGCCAACGGCGTTTTAATGGCATCGCAGGTTGCCGCCGGAGAAGAAAATGCCTTGAAGATTAGAATTTACGGAGAAAAAGGAGGTCTGGAATGGCGGCAGGAAGAACCCAATACCCTGCTGGCAAAGTGGCTGGATAAGCCAACCCAAATTTTGCGTGCCGGTAGCGGGTACACAGACCGGCTTTCTTCGTTTGCCACGCACAATTGCCGCACCCCGGGCGGGCATCCGGAAGGATATTTGGAAGCGTTTGGAAACTTGTACCGCAATTTCGCCTTAACCTTAGGCGCCCGGATAGATGGAGAGCAGGCTTCGGCAGAGATGCTCGATTTCCCTTCTGTTGATGACGGCATAAGAGGAATGGCCTTTATAGATAATGTGGTGCGAAGCAACCAAAGCACTGAAAAATGGACGGATTTTGAAATCGAATAAACAGAACCAAACTCAGAGGTAAATTTTCAAATTATAACTCGCTAAATGACAACAATAAAAGGACCCGCCATTTTTCTGGCTCAATTTTTAGGAGACGAGGCACCATTTAATTCATTAGAGGCAATTTGCAAATGGGCAAAAAGTATAGGCTTTGAAGGCGTGCAGATCCCAACCTGGGACAGTCGTATTTTCGACCTGCAAAAGGCTGCCGAAAGTAAAACCTATGCCGACGAAATTAAAGGACTGGTAAATGATTGCGGCCTGGAGATTACCGAAATCTCTACCCATTTGCAGGGACAGTTGGTTGCTGTAAACCCGGCTTTTGATATTTTATTCGATTCATTTGCACCGGCAGAAATTCGTGGAAATTACAAAGCCCGCACCGATTGGGCGGTACAGCAGTTAAAATATGGCGCTTTAGCTTCCAAAAATCTGGGCCTAACTGCCCACCCCACATTTAGCGGCTCGCTCTTGTGGCATACATGGCACCCCTGGCCGCAACGCCCGGCCGGTTTGGTTGACGATGGTTTTAAAGAATTAGCCCGCCGCTGGCTCCCGATACTCAATTACTTTGATGAGCAGGGCGTAGATGTATGTTATGAAGTGCATCCCGGCGAGGATTTATTTGACGGGGTAACGTATGAGCTGTTTCTTGAAAAAGTAAATAATCACCCTCGGGCATGCCTTTTATATGATCCCTCGCATTTTGTGTTGCAATGCCTTGATTATGTAGCGTACATTGATATTTATCATGAACGGATAAAGTCTTTCCACGTAAAGGATGCTGAATTCCACTCTAATGGCCGTCAGGGAACATTTGGCGGTTACCAAGCCTGGGCCGACCGGGCGGGCCGCTACCGCTCCCCGGGAGACGGGCAAGTGGATTTTAAACGGATATTCAGCAAATTAACCCAATATGATTTTAAGGGTTGGGCGGTTATGGAATGGGAATGCAGCCTCAAACATCCCGATGACGGAGCCCGCGAAGGAGCAGAATTTATCCGTAAAAATATCATCCGGGTAACCGAAAGAGCTTTTGACGACTTTGCCGGAACAACACCCGATGCGGAACTAAACCGGAGAATTTTGGGTATCTGATCCAGAAATATCCAAACTAAATAAGCCCGAAACCCTTTATATAATAGTCTTAATCAAACCTCATCAAAATGAAAAAACTGCTTATTTTATTAGGAATAACTATCAGTATCGCCGCTTGCAACAGCGACACGAAATCATCTGGCGGTCTGGCCGATGATACCACTGAAGTTGGCGAAAATTCGAGCGCCGCAGCCCAGCAATCAAGTGTTGATACCAATGTGAACAAAATTGGTACCGACCCTGCTAACCCTCAAAGTGCAAAAGGGGAGCAGTTAATATCAGGTTCTGACTGTTTAAGCTGTCATCAGACTAACGAAAAACTCATCGGTCCATCGTATGTAGAAGTGGCTAATAAATACGAGAACAATGAAAAAAACCGCGAGTACCTTGCCGGGAAAATCATTTCTGGTGGCTCTGGCGTTTGGGGAGAAATCCCGATGACCCCGCACCCCGCACTGAGCGAAGGCGATGCCCAGGAAATGGCCGCTTACATCATGTCGTTAAAAACCAACTAATATGACAAAATCAATAATTATTCTTTCAATAGCGGCGCTGGCCTTAGGCTGCGGCAGTGTAAAAAGCACAAACCCGATGAGCACTACCAACACAAATTCTTCTGACGAATGGATTTCACTGTTTGACGGCAAAACCCTGAACGGCTGGCACACTTACGGCCGCGACACCGTTGGCGCCGCCTGGAAAGTGCAGAATGGCGCTATCTGGTTGGATGCAGACGGCAAAAAGAATATGCCGGCCAACACTGGCGGCGATATTTTAACGGATGAAGAATTCGGAGATTACCATTTAAAACTGGAGTGGAAAATTGCCCCCAACGGCAACAGCGGCATTATCTTTAACGTAAATGAAGATCCTGAAAAGTACGGCAACACCTACAACACCGGGCCAGAAATGCAGGTTTTAGATAATAACGGCCATCCGGATGCGAAAATAAACAAGCACCGTGCAGGTGATCTTTATGATCTGATTGCCAGTAAATCTGAGCCTGTTAAAGAGCCGGGAGAATGGAATTTAGCCGAAATAATTTCTGACGATGGCAACCTGACCCTGCGCCTCAACAATGTGGATGTGGTGCAAACTACCATGTGGGACCAACAATGGCGGGACATGATTGCCGGAAGCAAATTCGCCAGTATGCCCGGTTTTGGAACCTTTAAAAAAGGGAAAATTGCTTTGCAGGATCATGGCGATAACGTGTGGTACCGCAACATTATGATCAAGAAACTGTAGAAATATAAGTCCATAAAAAAGCCGGAAGCTGATGCTGTCCGGCTTTTTTATGTTAACTGAAACTACATGAGTGTTTTTACATATTTGCTGCTTTGGGCGATGCTTCCAAAAGCGTCCATCGAAAAGTTTTCCTGCTCTACAAAATAATGCTCGGCGCCAGAAAGCTTGGCTTTAGAGAAAATCTTCTTGTAATCAATACTACCGTTGCCAATTTCTGTGTTTTGCTTGGGGTTGGTTTTGTCCATGTCTTTAACATGCCATAGCTTAAACCGCCCTGGATTGTCTGAGAATAATTTCACCGGATCTACACCAGCCCGTGCAACCCAGTAAATATCCATTTCGAAATCAACCAGGTCTTTATCGGTCTCATTTAATAAAATGTCATATCCGGTTTTATCGCCGAAGCGGGTAAATTCAAAATCGTGGTTATGGTATCCCAACTGTAAGCCATTCTTTTTACAAAGTTGGCCCGCTTCATTTAACTTTCGCGCTACAGCTTTGTAGTCGTCGGCAGTTTTTCGCATATCATCTGCCAAATACGGAATAACCAAATGTTGCTGTTTCAGGCCGTTAGCGCCTTGAATCATATAGCTGAGTTCATCTGTTCCTTTGCCTCTTAAAAATTCATTCGGATTGTAGTGGCCGCTGGTAGAAGTTAAACCGTTTGATTTCAAAACTTTCATAAAGTCCACCGGGGTCATTTCGAAGAATTGATTTTTCTGATCAAACCCATAGGTTTCTACATCTTTATAGCCGGCGGCAGCAACTTTTGCAATTACCCCGGCTACATCCTTCCGAATTACCTCACGTAAACTGTAAAGTTGCAAACCAACCACTTTTTCTTTCGCTAAAAAAATAGACGGATTGATGATCAGGCCGGTTGATAACAAACTGGCCTGCTGAATAAAGGTGCGCCTGGTGCTCATAGTTTTTCTAAATTTTCAATGAAATTACAACAAACAATCGCAAAATAAAAAGCAGCGGCGTATTTACCCGCTTATTTACCCTGCAATAAGCAGAAAATAATTTTTCTTTCCCTTTTGTACAACCAAATATTTGCCGTTCAGCAAACTATCGGTAAAGATAAAAGAATTGGGATCCTGAACTTTTTGCCGGTTAACAGAAACTCCGCCGCCCAGTATCATTTTTTTGGCTTCGCTCTTAGAGGGAAAAACCGATGTTAATTCACTGAGCATGTCTGTTAGTGAAATACCCGAGGTAAAACTGCGTAGCGGAACGTTAAACTGCGGAATACCGTCAAAAATTTCCACAATTTGATGATGCTTTAAATTATGCATAAAATCAACCGAACCGTTCCCGAACAGAAAGTCGGTAGTTTTTAAGGCTGTGTCCAGCGCCTCGGCAGAATGTGTGCGATCGGTTATTTCTGAGGCCAGTGCCTTTTGCAGAATGCGCAGATGCGGAGCAGCAAGGTGCTCCCGCTCCAAACTTTCCACCTCTCGCTGGCTTTTGAGCGTAAAAATCCGTATCCAACTTTGGGCATCGGCATCACTGGCGTTCAACCAGAACTGGTAGAATTTAAATGGCGAAGTTTTCTCCGGATCAAGCCAGACCGCACCACTTTCGGTTTTACCGAATTTAGTTCCATCCGCTTTTTTGATCAACTGCGTAGTAACGGCAAAGGCATTACCACCAGCTTTGCGGCGGATCAGTTCGGTACCGGTAACAATGTTTCCCCACTGATCTGATCCGCCCATTTGAATGCGGCAATTGTTTTCTTTAAAGAGATGATAGAAATCATAGCCCTGCACCAACTGGTAACTAAACTCGGTGAAAGACATTCCGGTTTCGCCTTCCAGGCGATTACGGACTGAATCTTTGGCCATCATATAGTTCACTGTAATATGCTTTCCCACATCGCGGATAAAATCCAGGAAACTGAAATTTTTAAACCAATCGAAATTATTTACAATCTCGGCGCTGTTTACGCCGCGGTCAAAATCAAGGAATTTTTTCAATTGGGTTTCCAGGCAACGTACGTTGTGATTCAGCGTTTCCTCTGATAGCAGGTTACGCTCGACAGATTTGCCCGAGGGATCACCCACCATGCCAGTTGCGCCGCCTACCAGCGCAACCGGTTTATGCCCGGCCCGCTGAAAATGGATCAGCGTCATTATTTGAGTTAAATGCCCAACATGTAAAGAATCTGCGGTAGGATCAAAGCCGATATAGCCTGATTTCATCCCGTTATTTAATTCCTCTTCGGTGCCGGGCATTACATCATGCAGCATCCTGCGCCAGCGCAATTCTTCAATAAAGTTCATGTCAAAATTTTTCTCAGAGGGGCAAAGATAACAGAAATGTTAAAATCAATATTAGCGTAAGCCGGCAGTTCATTTTGCCGGTTTAATGTTTAATTTGGAGGTTAGATTCATTTTATGAAAGCAACCTCTACCCAACCGAAGCAAATTTTTTATATTCTGGCGGCTTTTTTATGCTGGGCCACCATTCTGTTGCAGCTTTATCTAATCATTGTAAACCGCACGGTTCCAGTTGCCGATACGTTAATTCGGTTTCTGAGTTATTTCACGGTGCTAACCAACACGCTGGTTGCCCTTTGCTTTTCTTCTGTCGCAATAACCAAACCCGCAGGCCCCTACTTTTTTTCAAGATTTAGCGTAACCTCTGCTGTAACCGTGTACATCGTGGTTGTCGGACTGGTTTATAATATTTTGCTACGGCAGTTATGGTCGCCCACCGGTTTGCAAAAAATAGTTGATGAGTTGTTGCACAGTTTTATCCCCCTGCTTTTTGTTATCCATTGGCTCACATTCTCTCCAAAAACAAAATTACAATGGCAGTCTGTTATCTCTTGGCTTATTTATCCTTTGGTTTACACGATACTGATTCTGGTGGCAGGAAATATTTCCCGATTTTATCCATATCCCTTCATAGATGTGAACGAACTTGGCTATCAACTGGTAATCATTAACAGTTTAGCCATGTGCCTGGGCTTTTTAATTCTGTCGCTGCTTCTGATTGTGATCTCAAAAACTCTATTTAAAATCCGCGGGCCCAGAATTCTACACTGATCATTAAACCCAATATACCTGATGAATTTTCTATCGCATTTCTATTTTGACCGGCATAGCAGCAATTCTAATTTAGTTTTGGGCTGTGTGTTGCCAGATCTGATGAAAAATGCAAACAAATCATGGAACATACATCCGGAAAAAAAACCGGACCTTTTTCTTGAATCTGATGCTTTAAGCGATATTCTGACTGGCTGGAAAAGGCACCTTGCTGTTGATCGGTACTTTCATTCCTCAGATTTTTTTACACAACACACCGCCGCAATAAAAAGCATTATCGCTCCCGCTCTGGCCAATTCGGCTGTTCGTCCATCGTTTATGGCCCATATCGCTATAGAGTTGATGTTAGATAGTTTGCTCATCGGTACAGACAAGATCAATCCGGTAGATTTTTACAATCAGCTTGCCAGTGCCGGCAGGCATGATCTAAAAACATTTTTATTGCTTAACGCGATAACGGATACTGCCCGTTTCTTCAAATTTTTCGACCATTTTTTGGAAGTGAACTACCTCAAAAGCTACAGCCAGCCAGAAAATATTGTGTTCGCCTTAAACCGAATTTGCATGCGTATTTGGCCTGATCCGCTAACGCAAGAACAAAAACTGGAACTTTCTTCTATTCTTCCTGCGTATCAACAAACAGTCGCTCAAAATTTCTGTGAAATATTTGACGAAATAGAACAACATCTTGACCTGAAAGGCAACCCACCAACTTCCTGAAACCGAAAAACCCTTATCTTCGTTTCATGTTGCTGTCAGAAATTAAGAATCGCATGGATGCGCTCGCAGAAGAGTTAAACCGGCATAATTACAATTACTATGTGCTGGCGCAACCCTTAATTTCCGATTACGATTTCGATTTGAAATTAGCGGAACTGGCCGATTTGGAAAAACAACATCCCGATTTTCAGGATCCAGATTCGCCAACACAAAAAGTAGGAGGCGATATTACTAAAACTTTTAAAACCGTTCAGCACAAATGGCCCATGCTCTCGCTGGGCAACACCTATAACGAACAGGATTTAAAAGATTTTGATGAACGGATCCGTAAAGCACTCGGCGATGATTTTGAATATGTGTGCGAACTTAAATTTGACGGCTTATCCATCAGTTTAACCTATAAGCAGGGCCAGCTATTGCGGGCGGTAACCCGCGGCGACGGCACCAAGGGCGACGACGTAACCACAAATACCAAAACTATTCGCACAATTCCGCGGCGGCTTAAAAATGCCGGTTACCCGGAAGATTTTGAAATACGCGGCGAGGTTTTTATGCACCGGCCTGCATTCGACCGGCTCAATTCGCAGCGAATTGAGAACCATGAGGTGCCGTATGCCAATCCAAGAAACTTTGCTTCGGGAACATTAAAAATGCAGGATTCGGCAGAAGTAGCCCGCCGCCCGCTCGATTGCTTTATGTATTTTATAAATACTGAAAAGCGCCTGTTCAATTCGCATTGGGAAAGTTTACAGGCGGTTAAATCCTGGGGATTTCCGGTAGCAGAACACATCAAATTATGCAGAAGTTTAGAAGAAGTACTGTTTTTTATTCATTACTGGGAGGAAAAGCGCTTTGACCTGAGTTATGACATTGATGGAATTGTAATAAAAGTGAACCGCTACGCCCAGCAAAACGAATTAGGTTTTACGGCCAAATCGCCACGTTGGGCTATAGCTTATAAATATAAGGCCCAGGAGGTAGAAACCGTACTGCAGAAAGTTAGCTATCAGGTTGGCCGAACAGGTGCTGTAACTCCGGTAGCGAATTTGAAGCCCGTTCTATTAGCCGGCACGATTGTTAAACGAGCTACTTTGCACAACGCAAACGAAATCATCAGGCTTGACCTGCACGAGAATGACACGGTTCTGGTGGAAAAAGGCGGCGAAATTATCCCAAAAATAATTGCGATAAACACAGAAAAACGCCTGCAAAACCCAAAAAAAGTGCAGTATCCGGAGCAGTGCCCCGAATGCGGAAGCAATTTGAAGAGGCAGGAAGGAGAAGCGGTATTTTATTGCCCGAATGATGAAGAATGCCCTCCGCAGATAGTTGGTAAAATTCAGCATTTTATCAGCCGCCGGTCTATGAATATTGAAGGCATCGGAGCAGAAACCGTTGAGCAATTTTACCGGCAGGGATTTGTCAGGCACATCAGCGACTTATACATTTTGCACGAGAAACGTGCTTTGCTGATGGCATTAGACCGCTTCGGCGAACGTTCTATTAACAATATGCTCGAAGGCATTGAGCGGTCAAAACAGATGCCTTTTGAGAAAGTACTTTTCGGACTTGGAATTCGGTTTGTAGGAGAAACCGTAGCCAAAAAAATTGCAGCCTCATTTGTAAATATCGATAGCCTGATGAACGCTACTTTTGATGAACTGATAGCTGTTGACGAAATTGGCGAACGAATAGCCGAAAGCCTGATTGCCTACTTCAAAGAAACCCGCCATTTGGAACAGTTAAATCTGCTTCGGCAATACGAACTGCAGTTTGAATCGAAGCAAACCTCAACCGAGTTAAAAAGCAACAAACTGGAGGGCAAGACTTTTATTATCTCAGGCGTGTTTGAAAATTTTGGCAGGGACGAACTTAAGGATATTGTAGAGCAACATGGCGGAAAAATAGTGAGTAGTATTTCCGGGAAGCTAAATTACCTGATTGCGGGTGAAAATATGGGGCCATCGAAACTTGAGAAAGCCAAAAAGTTAAACATTCCGTTAATTTCTGACAAGGATTTATTGGCGATGATCAATTAATTATATTCGCCAGCTTTAACTATTTTAACACCTTTTCATAATAAATTTGATGAAGAAATTTCACGGAACGGGCATTGCGCTGGTTACCCCATTTAACGCCGATGGCTCGATAGATTTTAAGGGTCTGCAAAATGTAATTGAATACATTATCGGCGGTGGCGTAGATTATCTCGTATCGCTTGGAACTACCGGCGAAACTTCTGTTTTAACCAGGGAGGAAAAACAATCAATCTGGGAGTTCACAGCCGAAATCAACGCCGGCCGTGTGCCGCTTATCGCCGGTTTAGGCGGCAACAATACCCGGCAAACAGCCTTGGAATTAGCTAATTTCAACACATCCGGATACGAGGCGATATTATCGGTAAGCCCGTACTACAACAAACCAACTCAGGAGGGCATTTATCAACACTATAGAACCTTGGCCAACGCTTCGCCGCTCCCGATAATTTTATACAATGTTCCGGGAAGGACCGGCAGCAATATATCCGCAGAAACCACTTTGAGATTGGCACAGGATTTCAAAAACATTATTGGTATTAAAGAAGCGTCGGCCAATTTTGAGCAGTTTAACCTCATTATTAAAAATAAACCTGAGGATTTCCTGCTTATCAGCGGCGATGATCTGCTTGCATTGCCCATGGTTGCAATGGGGGCGGTTGGCGTTATTTCAGTTGCCGGCAACGCACTCCCTAAAATTTATTCTACCATGGTAAACATGTGCCTCGCGGCGGATTTTACTGAAGCGCAAACATTGCATAACAGCATTACAAAAATTACCAACCTGTTTTTTGAAGAAGGAAACCCCGCCGGGGTTAAGGCCGCCTTGAAATTGCTCAACCTGTGTGAAGAAGGTGTTCGGTTGCCGCTGGTATCGGTTAGCGGTACAATCAGCGCTAAAATTGCTGATGAATTAGAGGGACTGAACCTGATTTAAACCGGTTTTAAAGTTGAAAAATTGAAACCAAGCTAAAAACCTGCCGCATAAAAAAAGCCTGCAAAGGTTAACTGCAGGCCTTTTTAGGAAGTAAAACTTATTTTTTCTTAGCCGTTTTTTCAGCTTCTTTATTTTTTGTTTCCTGCACTTCCAAACGGATGGCCTGCGCCAGATTTTTGAGGTCTTGCATACCTTTTCTTACACGTGTTCCGGCAGCGCTGTTTGCCTTGTTGTAGAACTTGTCAGCATCTGCTTCCAACGATTCGATCAGGTTTTTTGCTTCAGTGAATTTTTTCATTTTAGTACTCCTTTTTAGTTTTTGTGAGGGTTTATGATTGATATGATGTCACTAATGTATAATCTTTTTCCGGTAAAACGAATTTTTGAAAAAATAAAAATCAGCCTTTTTAGGGGTTTTTTTCCACATTTTGAATGATTAAGCCCTTTAAAAAAGAGTAAATTTCTATCTGCCAAGCATTTGCATATTTTTCAGAGTCAAATATGCCCTTTAAAGCTTTTAAAGAGGCTTTTTGCTGGATAATGGCTTTTGCCAGCAAGATTGAATTTTAAATCAGAAATCGAGTGTCTAAAAGAGCTGGGAAACCAAAAGGTGGACTTAGATTTCGGAGGAAACCCTGCACATTCCTCAAATTATTTAGTTCCGAAATGCTAATTTAAAAGCAGAGAATAAAGATCAGGCTTGATCAAATAAGAATAGTTAAGAAATTAATAACGGGTTTTTGGTTAAATCTAATAATTACGAGCATCTTCCCCTCACTGAATAGTGGTGGGAACGCGGGTTTTAGCATGCGAATATATCGGATAAACAAACCGGCAGGTGCTTACCTGACACGGGAATTATCCAAAACCATTTGCCTCATACGGGCTTTGCTTTTCCTGATATTCCCGTTGCCTGCTGTGGTTGGGGAAAAATCATCCCGAAAAAAAGGTAGAATTATGCGGAAGCCACTTTGGATTCTTTATAAAGACCTTGTTTCAACTTTTCGCCAACCTCACTAAATGCGCTTAAAGTGCGTTCCACATCTTCCATGGAATGCATAGCCGTTGGAATTAAACGAAGCATGATCAGACCCTTCGGAATTACCGGATATAATACTATTGAACAGAAAATTCCATAATTCTCTCTCAAATCCATGGTAATGGCAGTTGCTTCTGCCAATTCGCCTTTAAAGAAAACCGGAGTGACCATTGAATTGGTTACGCCGATATCAAATCCACGCTCCTTTAGCCCTTTTTGTAGGGTAGTGGCCACCTTCCAAAGCTTTTCACGCAATTCAGGCTTGCTTTTCAGCAATTCCAACCGTTTCCGCAAACCGATAACCATCGGCATGGGTAAGGATTTAGCGAAAGTTTGCGAACGCATATTGTACCTTAAAAAGTTGGTTATTTCTTCTGTAGAGGCAATAAATGCGCCGATGCCCGCCATTGATTTGGCGAATGTGCCGAAGTAGATATCCACATCATCAATACATCCCTGAGCTTCGTGGGCACCCGCCCCTGTGGCACCCATGGTACCGAAACCGTGTGCGTCGTCTATAAGTAACCGGAATTTGAATTTACCTTTAAGTCCGGAAATTTCTTTCAGTTTACCCTGTGCGCCTGACATCCCAAAAACACCTTCGGTAATGACCAAAATAGCTCCGCCAGTATTTTCTACCCATCGCGTAGCCCTTTCAAGCTGTTTCTCCAGGTTTTCTATATTGTTATGAGTATACACAAAACGCTTACCCTGGTGCAGCCGAACGCCATCAATAATGCAGGCGTGCGATTCGGCATCGTAAACAATTACGTCGTGCCGATCAACCAGCGCATCAATAGCCGACATAATTCCCTGGTACCCATAATTCAATAAAAAAGCGTCCTGCTTTCCCACAAAATCGGCCAGTTCTTTCTCCAGCGCTTCGTGGTTATTGGAGTTGCCAGACATCATGCGGGCGCCCATCGGGTAGGCCATACCGAAATCTGTTGCGGCCTGCGCATCTGTTTCTCTAACCTCCGGATGATTGGCCAAACCGAGGTAGTTATTTAGACTCCAAACCAAATGTTCCTTTCCGCGAAAATTCATGTGCGGTGCAATCTCTCCCTCTAATTTCGGGAACGAAAAATAACCATGTGCCATCTTTTGGTGCTGGCCAAGAGGCCCCATATTTTTCGATATTTTTTCAAATAAATCCAATGGTATAGTATTTATGTGTGATGTTTTGAATGCCGCAAAGTTACTTTTTCAAATCCTCATTTTCAAAGGAGGTTGAACCAAATTTAAATCGGGTTCAAAAATTAGGCTTGAACACTAAAAAAGCCCTTATTCATGATTGGAATAAAGGCTTCAGAAGATATTCACGCTAAAAATCAGTCCACGTTATCATGAAGAAATGAATTATTCGGCCGGATTTCTGTTATTCCCTCTTCTGATGACAAAGTAAAACGCGATACCTGCGACTCTGATGAATGTGGAACCTGCTGAAGCGCCATTTGCTTTCGCTTATAGGCAGGCTCATTTTCAAGTTCCTGAAGGCCGTTGGTGGTGCGTAATTTCATGCTTAAATCTTTGAGACGCAAAATACGCTCTTTCGACTTTTTCAACTGTTCTTCGATAGATTCATCCGTTTTGTTCGCATCCGGATTCTGGTTCTGAGGCGCCTCTGCACGTTCAACCTCCCGAACTGCAACAGGTTGATCCGACCCGGTTACGTCTGGGCTTTCCGCAGTTTTAACTTCCATCTCAAACCGAAGTTCCTCCTTGACTGTTTCTTCCTCTTCGGCCAGGTTATGGCGGATGATTTCTTCAGAAACTGTAGGCTGATGTTTCTCTTCTGCTTTTTGCGGCTTGCTGTTAAAGTATCCTGCAAACAGGTCTGCCTGACTTTCTTCTTTAACTTTTAAAACAGGTTCGGATACATGTTCCTCTTCTTTTTTAGCATCTAAAAATGTATTGACATTAACCGGTTTTACAAGCGGAGCATTATCTGGTGTTAATACAGAAACTTTTCGTTGCTGGCTTTTTTCCACCTGCCGCTCTTCCATAGTTTGAAAACCGGTGGCAATAATGGTTACAGATATTTTTTCGTCCAGCGATTCGTCAAAGCAATTACCCCAAATTAAGTCGGCTGCCAAACCGGCTTTTTCTTGGATGTAATCGGTAATCACGCTAACCTCATCCATGGT
>JBGTBV010000147.1:0-3169 GCA_041749185.1 Daejeonella sp.
TTGCACTCATAATGGTAAAGATGTTGATCTTCCCTTCCTGCTTTATTTTCTGGGCATAGTCGTTCCAGACTTTAAGTAATTCATCACTTGTAAAATCACGCTTGCTATCCCCTTTCAGGTATTCAATCTTTTCTTCTTCCGTCTTAGAAATGCCGCTGCTCAGGTTATGTAAGTTCGGAATAATGGCAGAACCGGCAGGCAATCCAGCGGCCGGAATGGAGATTTTTGGTTTCGCAGAAGGTACGTGCGGTTCTGGTGTCTGCTGTACTTTTTCCGCTTCTGCGGATTTATCAACTTCGGCAGGCCGGGGGATTTCGGGCACTGGCGCATTTTGTGTTGCCGGCTTCAAACCCTCCCCGATAGCTAACTCTGAGGCGGTTTTGCTGCCCTTGGCTATTGCATCAGGCTTTTTTTTTTCGTCGGGCTGTGCGGCCTTCTGGTTGTTAACCGGTATTTGCTGCGACAAATTAACCGCAGAACCTAAATGGCAGAGCTTTATCAGGGCGAGTTCTACCTGCAGGCGTTGGTTTCTGCTGGTTCTGTAATTCAAATCGCACTGGTTGGCCACGTTTAAACCCGAAACTAAAAAAGATGCAGAGGTGCGCTGCGATTGTTGCTGATAGCGTTGTTTAATTCCATCGCTCACTTCAAGCAGCTGAAGTGTTGCTACATCTGTTGTGACCAATAAATTCCTAAAATGTGAGGCCAGTCCGGTAATAAAATGGTTTCCATCAAATCCATGACTTAAAATCTCATCAAAAATTAACAGCGTTTGGGCAACGTCTTCGCTGAGAAGCGCATCGGTTAATTTAAAATAGTAATCATAATCCAGAATATTGAGATTGTCTATAACCGCCTTGTAGGTTACCTGTTTATTAGAAAAACTAACAATCTGGTCGAACATAGAAAGTGCATCGCGTAAGCCTCCATCAGCTTTCTGGGCAATTAAATGCAGCCCATCAGCGTCAAACTGAACATCTTCCTTAATTGCAATCTCGGCCAAATGTGCGGCCATGGCTTCCACTTTAATGCGGTTAAAGTCGAATATCTGGCAGCGGGAGAGTATTGTGGGAAGTATTTTATGCTTCTCTGTAGTAGCTAATATGAAGATGGCGTATGATGGCGGCTCCTCCAGCGTTTTTAAAAACGCGTTGAACGCCGCCTGAGATAACATGTGCACCTCATCAATAATGTAAATCTTATATTTTCCGGTTTGAGGCGGTATGCGCACCTGCTCAATCAGGCTTCTGATGTCGTCTACCGAGTTGTTGGAGGCGGCATCCAGTTCGTGGATACTGAATGAATTACCGTTTTGAAACGACTGGCAGGAGTGGCAAACGCCGCAGGCTTCAGCATCGGGACCCAGATTTTGGCAGTTAATGGTTTTTGCCAGAATGCGGGCGCAGGTGGTTTTGCCAACGCCCCGCGGTCCGCAAAATAAAAAAGCCTGTGCTAATTGGTTATTCTTTATTGCGTTTTTTAGCGTGCTGGTAATGTGAGGCTGACCAACAACCGTTTGAAACGTTGCCGGCCGGTATTTGCGGGCCGAAACAATGAAATTCTCCATTGCTCCAAAAATAGTATTTTTTAATGTTGAGTTTGCTGAAAGTTATTAGTGTTATCAATAGCCCGGCGTTAAAGGCCTGATAAACCTTAAAATGCTGTGGCTGTAAGATATTTAAGGATTTTTACTGTTGGAAGATTCACATCGTCCGCAGTTCCCCAAATTATTTCCGGCATTGCGAAAACACTCGATTTTGAAAGCTCCGTCACCGATTGGTTGGCTACATCCGCAGGCTCGCCCCACACCATTTCTGGCGCAGCAAAATTTGCGAGATGTTTAAGGTTTTCTACGGTTTTAGAGTATACATCTTCGGGGTTTCCCCAACCGGTTTCGGGATAAGCAACCGGAGCCGAAGGGATAGCGAGCGCAGATGCGCCGATCTCGGCATCTTCGGGGTTTCCCCAGGTCATTTCTGGAAGAGATACTGTTTTTTTAATTTTAACTGCCGGCTTGTTATCGGCCATTGCTGTAAGGCTTAACGTAAAAATAACGGCGGTTGTTAGGGTTGTTAACGTTTTCATGATCTTGTTGCTTTTTTGTTTTAAATCTGTTTGCTTGATCAAATGTATCCCCGTTACCACACCTGTACAATCTAACATTGGTTAAAAGCATGAACATTTCGGTTAAAAAGGGTTTTTTACCGGTGAAATATTAACCGGTTGATTTTGTTGCTTATAAACGCAAAACCCCCGCTTAGCTTAACACTAAGAGGGGCTTTTGGAATGATGATCAATGCAGACTATGTTCTTTTCATAATTGCCAATCCGATTTGATTTACCTCGATATCGTCTTCGAAACGGGGCAATTCGGTTATCGGATCAAGTTTTATCCAGCGTTGGTCATCTTTCTGCATCTTGACGAATTCTTCGCCTTCTTTAAAGATGGTATAAATACTATCCTCCTCCGGAAAAACTGAATAGGTATTTCCGTTCAAGATAATATCAAAAGGTTCTTCCACTTCCATTAATTGGCCGTGATTAAACCGCAACCAATACGCGAGCCGGCGTTTCCGCTAGGCTGCGAGGTGTAATCATCAACACCAGAATGTACAATTATTGAGCGGTTTAACACATTTGTATTTTCGGCTCCGCCGATTGTCCATCGATCACTGCTGAGGGTGGCCGTTCCTTCGCCATTGGCATCTAAATCTATATTCCCAATATCGCCAGAGTGGTAAGCTGCCGAGCCCCACTTCCCATGCGCTTCGTTAGTTGGGTTCCAATGCCCGTGAGCACCTTTTCCGGCGTCACTGCAGTCTCCATGCTCGTGAATATGTACGGCAACGCTTTTACCGGCCAGTTGCGGAAAAGATACTTTCAGCTTAAGTTCTACATTTCCGTTTCCGTTGCTTGTAAAATCAACCCGACCGCTGCCGGCGGTGTCAGATTTTGTAGCGTCAATATCTGCGTGGGCAACCATCGGCCCGTTTGTTCCCGCCGCTATCGTGTCGGTCTGCATCATGGTCGAATCCTGGCTTTCGGCCATATTCCTGCCGTTACTGCAGGCTGCAATGGTTAAAACAACGGCGCCGGCTGCTACTGCATGTCTAAAAATTTTCGTTATCATATCGTTAAGTTTAATTTAGTGTACAATTCAACGTTAACA
>JBGTBV010000148.1:0-12729 GCA_041749185.1 Daejeonella sp.
CTGGCTATTTGCAAAATACGATATGCACGACACAAAGGCATTAGAGAACAGACCATAAAGCATTACAGAAAGTAGCTGACCTAAAAAATGCGGAAATAGAATTTGCGGTTACTGCTGGATAGATGAAAATTCAAATCCCAGCCACATGATTAAGCATTAAAAACCAGACTAAAGCTGGTGCCAGTCCCTTCAATAGTATTCACCTGAATATTTCCTTTATGAAGAAGCATAATTTGTTTGCAGAGGTTTAACCCAACCCCGGTTCCATTTTTCTTCGTGCTGAAAAATGGGATAAATATCTGCTCCAATAATTCAGCAGGTATCCCGTGGCCGTTATCCGTTACACTTAAAATGCATTTCTTGGGCTGATCAGCCGATGCCGATAATATTATTTTAGGATGTTCTGATTGTTTGACCGCTTCCATGGCATTTAAAATTAGGTTTATTAGTATCTGCTCCACAAGATTTGGGTCGGCAAGGATTTTTAAAAACGGGTCTTTCAAAACGATTTCCAGCTCTATATTTCGTTCGGATAACGTAGGCATCATCAAACTATGTTGGTTTTCAAATAAATCGCGGACATAAACATCGTTTGGGGACAAGGAATTTATCCGGTTTAAGTTACGGTAGGTATCCGCAAATTTTAACAGGGCTTCACTGCGTTTCCGGATAGTATCAATTCCGATTTCAAGGTCTTCGCGATAAGACGGCTGGATTTCCTGATTTTCGATCGAGGACTGCAACCGGTTTTTTAATGTATTGGCCAGGGATGAAATCGGGGCTATCGAATTCATAATTTCATGCGTCATAACGCCCAACAGACGAGTCCAGGCATTTGCCTCGGTCTCATCAAGCGCCTCATTAATATTCTGCAGGCTTAACAATTTGTAATGTTGATCGTCAATCTGGAACATAGTAGCAGAAAGGAGCAGCTTTACAGTTTGCTTATCCACCTGGGCCGAATAGATGGTTGAACCGCCGATCTTAATATTTTGCAGTTCGTTGTAAAGTCTCGTATTTCTCTTTTCAAGGGCGTGGATGTTTTTATAATGAGGCAGGTTTAACATTTTTTTAAAGGCGTCGTTCATCCAGGCAATTTGGCCAGATTCCATTTCAAAAGAAATAATCCCGGTTCCAACTACTTCAAGTATATGCTGCAGATATTGGTAATGGGTTTCTTTCTCCCGGGATATCTTTTTAAAGGTATCCGTAATTAAATTGAACGATTCCCGTAAGGGTCGAAATTCTGCCGGCGATCGGTGCACGTTAAAATTTCTGGAGAAATCACGGTAATAAACCGCTTCCGAAAATTCTTCCAATTCGCGGTACACCCGCTTTTGATTTCTAAATAGCTCGTAAATCTGGTATAGAAACACCAAAGCAGAGAAGTACAGGAAATTTGATAATCCGCTGTAACTTAAATACGCCAACAGGGCCATATTAACGGCGAGCAAACCAACTCTTAAGGCAAGTTTAAACTCGTAATTTTTAAATATCATATTTACTCAACCTTCTGTACAATGCCGTACGGGTAATGCCAAGTTCTTTAGCTGCTTTAGAAATATTGCCATTATTTTTATCAATCACCCGCAAAATTGTATTCTTTTCTATTGAACTAAGTTTTGTTTCTGAGCTTTCCTGATTTTCAGTCACTTGTTCAATTGGCGAAAAAATCAGGTCTTTTCCTTCCAGAACACCGCCTTCAGACATAATGATGGCCCGCTCAATAATATATTGAAGCTCCCTTACATTCCCCGGAAACTGATAGTTGATTAATTTTTCGATGGCTCTTTTATCAAGTTCCAATGCTGACTTCGAATACTTGAGACTATAGATTCGGATGAAATGATTTGCCAGCAGCAGGATATCTTCTTTGCGGTCCCTCAACGGAGGAACGATAATTTCTACGGTATTGATCCGGTAAATCAAATCTTTTCTAAACCGGCTTTCGCTGGCCAGTTCTTTTAACGGCAAATTGGTGGCGCAAATCAGCCTGATGTCTACTTCTACATGCTGGTTAGCACCCAGCCGTGTAACATGCCGGTTTTGCAGCACGCTCAGCAATTTAGATTGCTGATAAAGGGAAATATTGCCAATCTCATCTAAAAATAAAGTGCCGGTATTAGCTGCTTCAAAACGCCCGATCCGGTCCTCTCTTGCATCTGTAAACGCCCCTTTTTTATGTCCAAACAATTCACTCTCAAACAAGCCTTCTGACAAAGCACCCACATCAACTTTAATATAAGGCTTTTCAGAACGGCGGCTTTGCTGATGCACCGCTTTGGCGATAAGATCTTTACCGGTTCCGTTTTCCCCCAAAATAAGGATGTTTGCATCGGTAGGCGCCACTTTTCTGATCGTATGAAATATCTCGAGCATGGATTCAGACTGGCCCAGCAATTGGTTGTTGTTTGCCGGATTCACTTTAGAAGCCGGTTCACGGGCAGATTTCCCGTTATCGTCCAGCACCTCAGTAATTGTTTTCAGCAAAATATCATTGTGCCAGGGTTTTACCACAAAATCGTCCGCACCTTCTTTTAGGGAACGCACGGCAAGGTTAATATCACCGTAAGCCGTAATCATGATAACCGCAACATCGCTTTTAAACTCCTTGATTTTCCTGAGCCAAAATAAACCTTCGTTCCCGGTATTTATGGAAGTGTTAAAATTCATGTCGAGCAGTACCAGATCAAAAGTTTTACTCGCGACCTGTTTTCTTATATTTTCCGGGTTCCGCTCGGTCACCACTTCCTTTACTTCCGTTTTCAGCAGAAGCCGCACCGCAGTTAATATGTCCAAATCGTCGTCAACTACCAGTACCGTTGCATTTTTTAATTTCATTTTGTTGGGATATCAGTTAGTTTTTACGGAACTATGGGCCTTCTTGCTTCAGCTTCTTTCACTCAATTTAGCCCATAAAATACTGCAATATGTTAAATAAACCCGATTGAAGTGGAAATCCTTTTGTCACCCTGAGGGTATTCGAAGGGCAAAAGATTGAAACGAAAAGCGGGACTGGAATAACCGAAAGGCACCAAAACCTGCTTTTCTTATTTAAAAAGTCAGGATTATCGGAGAAGCTTGGCATCAGTTTCAAATTAAAATCAGTCCCGCTATCTCGGCCTACCGGCAGGCAGGAGCTGTAGTTTCGCCTGCGGTGAGAGCTGCCCCCGCCTAAGGCGGGGGGGTTAGGTAGTCCAGTCATTCGTATAAAAAAATCGAAAAATTAAAACGCGAACTAAATTCATTCACATCATTTCTAATCCCTCTTCAAAACCTCTACCAGCAATCAGACCATCTATTTAATTTTCTGATCCACAGTGTATTAAGCCCGGTATCTGTTCCTTCGTGTATCAAAACCGCACACCTGTTGTAATGCCAGCGAACAATTGAAATCCCGGCCTATGCCTAAACTGTTATTTATCAGCATTTTACATTTATGGCATCTTATTGATAAAGGGAATGTTGTACCGGCAACGGGTGTTGAATCGGCTAACAACAAGAGTAAAGTGGATAGAGTTATTGAAAAAAAGAAGTGGAATACACAACGGATATTAGGACTGGCCGGTATTGTTCTTTTAGTTGCGTTGATTGTGAGCGCCTTTTATTTTACATCCGGAAAGTCGAAGTTGAATGTTGAGACTGAAAAAATCACGATCACAGAAGTGGCCAAAGGCTCTTTCCAGGAGTTTATCCCGGTTAGCGGAATTGTGATGCCCTCCACTACTATTTATTTGGATGCAACCGAAGGAGGAAGAGTTGAAGAGATTTATGCCGAGGACGGCAGCTTTTTGAAAAAAGGTCAGCCCATTTTACGGCTTTCCAACTCCGATCTTGAACTGAGTCTGGCCAATCAGGAAACTGCGGTATTTGATGTGCTCACCCAGATGCAGAACACCCGCAACAACTCCGATCAAAATACGATCAGGCAATTAAACCAGCTTGCCGAAGTAGATAATGCGTTAGCTGAAGCGGAGCGGTTGTACAAGCTGAATACACTTTTATTTGAAAAAAAGGCAATTGGCTCACAGGAATATAAATCGTCAGAAAATAATTATAAATACCAGGTCCGCCGTTTGAAACTTACCCGCGAAACATTGAAAAAAGATTCTTCTTCGGGCAAGCAGCAGGTTAGCCAGATGCAGGAATCTTACAGCCGGATGCAAAATGCACTGTCTTTGATGCGGCGTAAGGTAGGCGACCTAATTGTTCGTGCGCCGGTTGACGGGCAGATTACCTCATTGGATGCGGAGATCGGCCAATCAAAAAACAAAGGCGAACGGCTCGGACAGGTGGATGTGACGACCGGATATAAGGTGCGTGCCGACATTGATGAACACTATATCTCAAGAATCTTTACCGGATTAGAAGGTTTGTTTACCCTCAATTCAACCGATTACCAGCTGCGGGTGCGTAAAATTTATACCCAGGTCAACAACGGCCGCTTTCAGGTAGACCTTGAATTTATGGGAGCTGTTCCAAAGGGAATACGGCGGGGGCAAAGCCTTCAGGTGCGGTTATCATTAAGTGATGAAACCCAGGCGATATTAGTGGCAAAAGGTGGATTTTACCAGCAAACCGGCGGCAACTGGATCTACAAACTCAACGAAGACGGAACAAAAGCCTACAAAGCAGAAATACAATTAGGCCGGCAAAATCCTGATTTTTACGAAGTACTCAACGGTTTAAAACCAGGCGATAAAGTAGTGACATCGAGCTATGAGAATTATGGCGATAACCAGGAGTTGGTGTTGGAGTAGCTTTTTGCTGTCAGCTGTCAGCTTTCAGCAATCAGCTTTTGGCTATCAGCAATTAGCTGTCGGCTATCAGCAGTTAGCTGTCGGCTATCAGCAGTTAGCTATCAGAGATCGGAGAGGGAGATAATTTTATAGAGTAAGCAAAGATCATTTTTTTGATTTGGATGAGGTCATCCTCGAGTTCTTTAAAAAGTTGAACAGAAATGTAATTAAGATCTCTGCTGAGTATCAATTGATAGTGAAGTTCAGACGCAGACCCAGATGAAATGATTAAAAATCGTTTTAATTCCGGTAAAGAATTACGACCGCAACCTTCAGCAATATTTGTAGGCACGGATGAGGAAGAACGCCTGATTTGTGATGTTAAACCGTAAAGTTCTTCTTTAGGAAATTCACGGGTGATCTTATAAACCTTTAAAGTTAACTGATGGCTTCTTTGCCAGATTGCAAGTTGTTGGAAATCACGCATAAAAAAAATAAAACAATGATTGTAATAAATATAACTAAAAGACTGACACCTAAAGCTGATTACTAAAATCTAACGGCTGATAACTGAAAGCTAACCTTTAAACCAAAGCTGAAAGCTGAAAGCTGACAGCTGATAGCTAAAAAACAATGATCAAAATAACCGAACTCGAAAAAATCTACCGTACAGAAGACATTGAAACGGTAGCGCTCAACAAGCTTTCTTTTGAAGTGAAACAGGGTGAATTTGTAGCCATTATGGGTCCTTCCGGATGTGGCAAATCAACATTGCTGAACATCCTCGGTCTGCTTGATGATCCGGACGGTGGAAGCTTCATGTTCAATCAGGAAGAAATCGCGAAATACTCCGAAAGTAAGCGGGCACAATTGCGCAAGCGGAACATCGGCTTTGTTTTCCAAAGCTTTAACCTCATAGATGAGCTGACGGTATTCGAAAACGTAGAGCTCCCTCTAATCTATCTGAACATGAAATCGTCAGAACGCAAAGAAAAGGTAGAAGATGTGTTGAAAAAAATGCAGGTAATGCACCGCCGCAACCATTTTCCTCAACAATTATCGGGCGGGCAGCAGCAGCGTGTGGCCGTAGCCCGGGCGGTTGTCAACAATCCTAAGCTCATCCTTGCGGATGAGCCTACGGGGAACCTGGATTCTGCCAACGGAAACGAAGTGATGCAATTGCTGACCGATCTGAATGAACAAGGAACCACCATTATTATGGTGACGCACTCCGAGCATGACGCACGTTACAGCCATCGGATCATTCGTTTGCTGGACGGGCAGGTGGTGATGGAGAATGCGTTGATATAGCTGTGAGCTATCAGCTGTGAGTTATCAGCTCCTTTCTAACGAAGATATTATTGCTAAAACCTATATACATAAATAACAATTGATTGCGAAAAACTGATTGCCTGGTTGCTGACAGCTGCTTGCTAAAAGCTGATAAATATATAAACCCGTTGAAAGCTGAAAGCGGATTGCTGACAGCTAAAAGCTAACCAACTAAAAAACATTCAAAAAGTCAGAAGCATTTAAAATGGGAATATCACGAAATGGATTTAATGTAAGCAAGTCATCATCGCCTGTGATGATACATGAGGCATTTGAAGCATTGGCTAGTTCCAGAAATTTATTGTCCTTAGGATCCCGGCAAGCGGATATGGTTATGGAAGGGTTAAATAGTTTGGTATTTATTTCTATCCTATTTAAAATCAGCCATCTTTCATTTTCGTTAATAAAATATCTGTCGAATTTTTGCCGGAACAAAACTTCAATAAGTTCTTCCATTGTTTTATTGGAAGCAGCTAATTCACCTAAGAAGATAGCTTTGTCAAACGCCTTTCGATTAGTGGATTGGGGTGTAAGGGCAGCACTTATTAAACTGTTTGTATCAAAAACAAACAAGCTATTCATCGTCTTTCAAAATGTCTTTCAACTTATCCTCTGTAAGTCCGCGTTCGTTCATTGTGGCGCCAACTTCATCCAAAAATTTTTTAAATTCTTCTTTAGAGCCTGCCATCAGTTCTTTTGCCAGCCTGATGTTTATCCTTTCAGATATTTCATTCCTGACTTGTTGCGAGGTCAAACGCCATTTTTTCGCGGTAACATCAGCCACCTCGATAACTATCCGTTCCATTGCTTAATCGATTGTTGTAAGATCAAAAATACAAAAAAAATAATCTGAAATACGGTTGTGGACGTTCAGTCGTCAGCTATAAGCTGTCTGCTTTTTACTGAGTTCAAATGAAATATTTGTTTTAAACCTAAAAGAAAACCCTGCTGAAAGCTGATTGCTGACAGCTAAAAGCTAAATTATGATACGCAACTACTTTAAAACTGCTTTCCGCAACCTCTGGCGCAACAGGCAATTTTCATTGATCAACATCGGGGGGTTAGCCCTTGGCATTACCGTGTTTCTTTTCATCATGCAATATGTGGCTTTTGAATGGAGCGCCAACCGCTTTAATAAAAATTATAATGAACTGTACCGGGCAAATGTGCAGTACAAAGACCGTAAAAGCGACTATTATGTTCCTCCGGGTTATGCACCAATACTAAAACAAAACGTACCGGGCATTGAAAATTATGTTCGTGTTGCAGATGGCATCGGCGGTGGTATTGTTAGCTATGCCGGCGTTAAAGCTACCGATACAAAAACGCTGCGTGCGAATAATATTATTTATGTAGAAGGTAATTTCTTAAATGTTTTCTCATTTCCACTGCTATCAGGTGGCGGATCTTTGCAGCAGCCACAAACACTGGCACTTAGCGAAGGCATGAGTAAAAAACTTTTTGGTAATGCGGATGCAGTTGGCAAAACAGTAGTGGTGAGCAACCAGTTTGGCAATACCCCTTATACGGTAAAAGCAGTATATGAAATGCCTGTCAATTCTGATATAAACTCAGATGTGCTTTTATCTATACACACATTGGAAAGTGCGGCCAATAGAGACGGTAATGACTGGGCTGATCCCAATACAACCGGATCTGCATTTACCAATATTTACCTGCAGTTAAACAAGCAGACCGATGGCGTAGCGGTATCTGACCTGATTACAAAATTTGTGCGGTCTGTTAATCCTGATTCTAAAGATGATAAAGTTGTTTTGCAGCCATTCAGCCAACTGCATCTTGCGCCATCTTTTGATTATCCTTTTCAAACGTTTGGCAGTTTGCTGTTAGTGTTTGTATTTGCCTGTATTGCCGTGCTTATATTACTGATAGCCTGGGTTAATTACATCAACCTTTCAACGGCGCAATCGCTTAACCGGGCAAAAGAGGTAGGTGTAAGAAAAGTGCTCGGCGCAAGCCGCATGCAGCTCATATTTCAATATCTAACAGAAACGCTGATGATTACATTGGCCGCCGTAGCAATTGCGATCTTGCTGGTTAATGTTTTTCAAAACCTTTTTAATGACTTCACAGCTAAACAGTTGTCATTATCGGTACTTAACAATGGCTGGTTTTGGGCTGCCGGGATTTTACTTATTGTGCTGGGTTCGCTACTTTCCGGCGGCTATGTAGCATTTGCGGTAACTGCTTATAAACCGGTAAGTACCATTCGCGGAAAATTGCAACCATCGGTAAGTGGTTTTTCGGGACGCAAAGCCCTGGTGGTATTTCAATTCACCATTTCAATTGTTTTTATAATTGCCACGGTTATTCTATATAAGCAATTGCAGTACATGCAAACCGAAAAGCTGGGCATGAACCTGGAGCAATTGGTTGTGATACAGGGACCTACTGTTTCCAGTGAGGGCCAGGCAGAAAGGAATGTATCGTTTAAAAATGAACTTTCACGTCTCCCCTTTATTTCTAAGTATGCGGCCAGCAACAACGTACCGGGCATCGGTTACAATTTTTCTACAAATGGGATCACCAAAACGAACCCGCAAAAGGGGGATGAAAAAAAATCGTATTTCATGTTCATCTCTGATGAAAAATTCTTTGATACCTATGGGATTGACTTTGCAGAGGGGGCCACTTTTTCGACCAATGATGCGGAAGCGAGCTGGAACAACGTAAGGAAAGTAATTATCAACGAAAAAGCCGCGGAAACTCTTGGATTTGGCAAAGGTGAAAATATTGTTGGAAAGAAAATTTTATGGGGAGAACCTTACGAAGTGATTGGCGTGGTAAAAAATTATCACCACACTTCTTTAAAGGAATCTATTAAGCCGGCCATCTACCTGGGGTCTGTTTCCTTCTCTTTCTTCACCATCAAAACCGATGTCCGCAACATACAGTCGAAACTGAATACCATCAAGGCCATTTACAATAATACGTTTCCAGGCAACCCGTTTGAGTATTTTTTTGCCGATGAGCGTTACGACCAGCAATATCTCCAGGAGAAAAAGTTGGGTAATGTGTTCCTGGCCTCGGCTGGTGTTGCCGTAATAATTGCTTGCATGGGCTTGTTTGGGCTCGCTGCATTTTCTGCCAGGCAGCGGGTAAAAGAAATCGGCATCCGTAAGGTGTTAGGTGCAAGCGTCGCAGATATTGCCACATTGCTATCCAAAGATTTTATCATACTGGTTCTTTTCGCCATCGTGATAGCTTCGCCTATCGCTTGGTGGGCCATGCATCAATGGCTGCAGGATTTTGCTTACCGGATCACTATTGAATGGTGGATTTTTGTTCTGGCCGGATTGCTTGCCATATTCATCGCGGTAGCTACCGTCAGCTTCCAGGCGATAAAAGCGGCATTGGCTAACCCGGTTAAGAGTTTGAGGACGGAGTAGAATGCTGTCAGCTGTCGGCCATCAGCTATCAGTCTCCCGCCTGAAGCCAATAATATTGGTAAAATCTATATAGAAAAAAACAACTAATTGCTAAAACCTGATTGCCCGATTGCAGAAGGCCGATCGCCAAAAGTTAGTATCTGTTTACTGAAAGCTGATTGCTGACCGGTAATACCTGATTCCTGAAAGCTGATCACTGAAAGCTAAATTCAATTATAACCCTACTGAAAGCTGATTGCTGACAGCTCATAGCTAAAAAACATGATACGAAATTATTTCAAAATCGCCTGGCGCAATCTCCTCAGAGGAAAGGTTTTCAACTCCATTAATATATTTGGATTAACGGTGGCCATCGCCTGTTCGACTTTGCTTTTTCTTACGGTCGACTATGAATTCTCTTATGACCGTTTTCACGAAAACAGTGCTAACATCCATCAGGTGTATTTTACATCTAATAAACCTTCCGGAATAGAGAAAAGTACGCCCATGCCCGAGCCGATTACTCCGGCGCTAAAAGCAGAATATCCCGGCATTAAGCATATTTCCCGCATGGGTAATGGGGGTACGCTTATTAGATACAAGGACAAAAAGATTGACAAAAACATAAAGTATGTGGATGAAAGCTTTCCGCAGATATTTACGATCCCGCTTTTAAAAGGCAATAAGAACAGGATGTTGTTTGATCTGCGCAGTGTGGTGCTTAATGAGCAGGTTGCAAAAGCGATATTCGGAAACGAAGAGCCAGTCGGCAAAAGTATAGAGCTTAATTACACGGGCAATAATTATGAGCCATTTGTGGTAAGTGCTGTAAGCAAAGATATGCCCTGGAATTCAAGTTTGCAGTTTGATATGCTTATCCGTTTTGAAAATTACAGGGATTATCAAAAAAACCTTGACCAATGGGACGTTGGCAACCACTCCGTTTATTTGCTTCTTAATGAGGGAACGAACGTAAAAGAGTTCGAGAAAACACTTGTTCCGTTCGCCAACAAATATTTTAAAGAAAGCATCGCGAATATGAAACGAGATGGTGCTCAGCCCGATGCAGATGGTCAGGTTTTTACGATAAACCTTTTACCGTTTTCTCAAGTCCACTTCAATACCGAAATCGGCGGCCTTGATGGAAACCCTGTTAGCCGTGCGTACATAATTACGCTGCTGACTATTGGTGTATTCATCCTGCTAATCGCATGCATTAATTTCATCAACCTCAATATGGCCCGGGCTTTTAGCCGTGCCCGGGAAATTGGAGTGCGTAAAACGTTGGGAGCAGGCAAAACTCAACTGCTGGTCCAATTTTACATAGAAACGTTTTTTGTATGCCTGATAGCGCTAATCTTGGGCCTGCTTCTTTCATCGTGGTTACTCCCCGGCTTCAAAACAATTTTTAGGAGCCCGATCAATTTCGGCATGCTGTTGCAGCCTGCCCGATTGTTATCAGCAGCTGGCCTTTTTATCGTGATCACCTTTGTTGCAGGCTTTTACCCTGCCTGGCTGATGCTTAGGTATAAAACAGTTCAGGTACTCAAAGGCAATGTAAATACCGCAAAACCCGGCAAGGTGCGTAATTTTCTGTTGGTCACGCAATTTGCCCTATCAACATTGCTCATCATTTGCACGCTGGTAATCTGGCAGCAAATGCGCTACATGCAAAACATCCCTTTAGGTTATAACCGTACCGAAGTGATCAGTATTCCACTTAGTGCCGATGTAATGATGACAGCAGAAGAGGGTAGTACCGCAGGGATGGAACCTGGGAAGCAGGCTTTGCAACTCCTGCGAAATAATCTACAAGGGCAAACTGGCATTGTCGGGATTACAGGGGCACATGCAAATATTGGCCTCGGCCGGGATGGCAGCAGATCCACCCAAAGTGTGAGTTTTGCCTACCAAGGCCGCGAGGTGGCAACAAACTGGCTGCAAGTAGAATATGATTATCTAAATACCCTTGACATCAAACTGTTGCGAGGGCGGGACTTCTCCCGAACATTTTCTACCGACAGCAACGCTCTGGTAATAAACGAACAGATGGCGAAACAGCTCGGTGGCAAAAATTTGATCGGAACCTATTTGCCTGTCAACAATGACCAGCAACCGATGCCGATTGTGGGAATTATTAAAGACTACAACTTCCAGTCGCTGCACAAAAAAGTGGAACCATTAACGCTGGTGATGAATGTAAACAAGTCTGTAGAATACGTTTTTATTCGGGTAAAACCAACAAATTTAATCCAGTCAATGGATCTGATCCGGTCAGCTTGGGAGGAATTGTTTCCAAACGCCGAATTTCGGGGATCCTGGCTTAGCGAAAATACCGAACGCCAATACAGAAGCGAAAAAAACCTTGCCAATATGTTTATCAGCGGTGCCTTTGTGGCTATACTTATTTCCTGCATCGGACTGCTGGCCATCGTGGTGATGGTAATGGTACAGCGGACCAGGGAAATCGGCATTCGTAAAGTTCTGGGATCCAGTGTGAGCCGTATAGTTATGCTTGTTTCCGCAGATTTTATCAAACTTGTTGTATTGGCAGCTTTCTTTTCCTTTCCATTAGCCTGGTATCTAATGAACCAATGGCTGCAGGATTTTGCATACCGCATTACCATCGGTTGGTGGACATTTATTTTAGCAGGCGGCATTGCACTGCTCATTGCTTTGCTCACCATCAGTTTCCAGACCATTAAAGCGGCATCGGCCAACCCGGTAAAAAGTTTACGAACGGAGTAGAAGAAAGCTGATACCTGATATGTGCTGGCATCTAACATCTTAACACCTCACTACCATGATAAAAAACTATCTTATAATAGCCTTCCGCTATCTACTCCGCCACAAGCAGTATACGATTATTAATGTGCTTGGACTTGCAGTCGGAATCTGCTGCTGCATACTGATCATGTTGTTTTTAAGAAGTGAACTTACGTATGATCAGTTTCACTCCAAATCCGATAGGCTCTACCGGATGTACATGGAAGAGAAAGTGAAGGGAGAAGTTTTTACAAACGTAGCGACTCCCATACCTCTTGCACCGGCTTTACAAGCATCATTTCCCGAGATTGAAGCCACCAGCAGAGTGTATACTTTTAATACGATGGTTAAGCGGGACGAGAACTCCTTTGATGAAACCATTCACATGGTTGATTCCTCTTTCTTTGCCATGTTTGACTTTCCGTTAATTTCCGGCAACAGCAAGAACGTTTTTCAAAACGCCAATTCCATTGTACTGAACGCTCTAATGGCCGAAAAATATT
>JBGTBV010000149.1:0-24252 GCA_041749185.1 Daejeonella sp.
GTATAGTAACCTTCAACCGGATTGGCATCTCCCCATGATTCGAGATAATGGTGTGTAGGAGCGACAATCTGACAAAGAGATGCGGTTTCGTTCTGCCTATCAGCGAATGATACGCGTAATTTCACCTTGCCCAGCGCATCTGTAAACTCCTTAGGGTTCACATAATCATAAGCAGGGTTAGCATCCAGAAAAAACACAGCGTCAACTTCGCCACGTTTCATCTCATTTATAAACGCTACAAACTCGGCATCGTTCCCGGCAAATTGGTATGACGGATTGGCCATATCAATGGTGTTACCATAGCTACCCAGAAGAGAATTGATGGCATTCACCAATGTTTGAACAGATACATCATTAGAACTGCATACCACCAGCGCCCGACCATTTGCGGCCAACAGCTCTTTGGCTACCAATGCAACAGATTTTTCGGCGTTGGGGTTGCCCGCTAACGGCTTTGCTCCGCTAATAGTTCCGCCCAAAGCGGCATATAAATTCATCAGGGCAAGGCCCTGTTCTGATGGTTTCAACGGAACACGCACATCGGCGTTTGTGCCTGTAAGGCTCATGCCGGATTCAAACTGAATATGCCGCGACATCTTTTTCGATTTCAACGCTGCATTGTTCCGGTTAGAAACGTACTGCCGGCTATACTCTAAAGGAGATAACCAGGTACCGAGAAAGTCGGCCCCGAAACTAACTATTACATCTGCCCTGTCAAAACGGTATCGCGGCAGCGCAGAAATTCCGAAGCTGTTCTGATTGGCTTTCAGCATTCCGCTGTACGATACAGCATCTACCTGAATGTGTTTGGTATTTGGATATTGAGCAATAAAATCAGCAATAACCCCTTTTGTAGAAGGGCTGTATACGGTTGATGAAACAATCCGGATTTTTTTACCGCCCGCCTGCACCTTGTTCAGCTCTCCTTTTACATACTGATCTAACTGCGGCCAGGTGGTGGCGTTACCGTTGTAAATGGGGCCTTTTAATTTTGATACATCATAAAGGTCTAACACGGAGGCCTGTCCACGGGCAGTCATCCGGCCACGACCTAAAACACAATTGGGGTTGCCCTCAATTTTAATTGGACGCCCTTCGCGGGTTTTAACCAGCACCCCTTTTCCCTCAAAACTCGAAGTATAATAGTTTGCGATGCCGGGAACTATTTCTTCTGGTTTAACCAGATACGGAATAGATTTGTGTACCGGGGCCTTGTTACAAGCGGCAAGAGTTACCGCACCCAGACCAAAGCCAAGTGCCTTTAAAAAATCACGACGGGGGGCAACGGTACTTAGTCCGGCTTCGTTCAAAACCTCTTCTATCGGAAGCGGTTCTGCAAATTCACCTTTATTCTTTTCAACAAATTCTTTACTGTTTTGCAGTTCTTCTAAACCTTTCCAGTACTTTTTATTGCTTTCCATTTAAGCTCTATAAACTGTATACCTACGTTTTTCTAAATATTAATAGTGGCATTTACCGCATTCCAGACCGCCCAAAACAGCGGCGGTAGGTTTTACCCCTTTTTTCAACTCATCATGTGCGGCCATAATTTTATCATAATAAGCATTGTCTTTATGATTCACCTCGGTTTCTTTATGACAGTTAATACACCATTTCATTGTTAGCGGAGAATATTGGTATACCTCTTCCATGGTTTCGATCGGGCCGTGGCATTTTTGACACTCAATACCGGCCACCTTTACATGCTGGGAATGGTTGAAATACGCAAAATCGGGAAGATTATGAATCCTAACCCATTCAATTGGCTTTTGATCGTCTCCATATTTCTGCGTTTCCGGATTGTAATCGAGCGCCCGGTATATTTTCATGATTTCCGGCGAAATCTCGCCATCGTACTTTTCTGTAGCCTGCACATAATTATGGCAGTTCATACAAACATTTGCCGACGGGATAGAAGCCTGCTTGGATTTAAATGCGCCGGAGTGGCAATACTGACAGTCAATTTTATTGATGCCAGCATGTAGCTGATGAGAAAATTTAATAGGCTGTACAGGCTGGTACCCGGTGTGCACGCCGGTTTCCCACATGCCTTTCCACCCGGCAGATCCTAAAAATATTACAGCGAGCAATACAACAAAGAATATAAATTTCTTGTTTTTACTAAGCTTTTTTAATCCGGCAAACCGGTCTTTCTTTACGCCGTCAACTTCTTCGTCTTCTTCCTCAACCTCAACCCCCTGCTTGCGCAACAGCAATCTCTCCAAGGTGTGGATAACCCGGTTTAAAACCAGAATCACTAAAAAAGCGATAATAATTACGGCGATTAAACCGCCCAGCATAAAGTTGCTCACTTCTGCACCGTCACCGCCGGCACCACCAGCTGTTCCGGCTGCACTACCAGGGGCGGCAACAGCCTCTGCAGGCTTATCACCTTCTGTTTTTACGTAGGCCAGAACGTTTTTTATATCATCATCAGAAAGCTCTGTGAAAGCGGTCATCATTGTTGGACCATACTGCTCGTAGGATGCTTTCGCCTGAGGATCGCCACTGGCAATCATCGCGGGAGCATTTTTTATCCATTTTAATAACCATGCCTCTTCGTACTTTTCATTAATCCCTTTTAAGGCCGGGCCGATAACTTGTTTGTTGAGTGCGTGGCATGCGGTACATTTCTGCTTAAAAATGGCAGCCCCGGCACCTGCATCCTGAGCGGAAACAAACTGGACAGAAGCAATACAGAATGTGGAAATTAAAATCAGCGACCGGGTAACACTTCTAAAAAACAATGAGATGCTTCTCATATTGAGTATGTATGCTAAAAATTTGAAATGTATTAAACTAGAAAAGCCGATAATTTAAGGTGTTTTATCAACATTTTTCGGTTGACAAAAGTATGTTTTATTCAAGTAAGGCTTACATTTTGCTAACCGATATTAATAATTTATAACAATTCTAAATAAGGCAAAAATCCCGCATGTTACTTATTGAAAGCGTGTTTTCAGTCGGGTTATCAAGGCGATAGATTTGTTGGTTTTAAATGTAGATTGGCCAGATATTTACAAGGTAAAATAACCTGCCCGCAAATTCAACCTCTCCACCTTCCTATCTCAGGAAATTCTATCCCATGCCTCATGGGGCATTTTTTATTTAGCAAGTTTTGCCCTTCTTATTCCTGATTCGCAAATCTATTGTTTCAATATCCAGGCAAAAATTAGCGGAGCAACAATAGTGGCGTCAGACTCGACAATAAACTTGGGAGTATGGATATCCAGCTTTCCCCATGTGATCTTTTCATTGGGAACGGCGCCTGAATAAGAACCGAACGACGTGGTAGAATCTGATATCTGGCAGAAATAACTCCAGAAAGGTATATTCTCCATTTCCATATCCTGGTAAAGCATCGGCACCACGCAAATGGGAAAATCGCCGGCAATACCGCCGCCGATCTGGAAAAAACCAATTCCCTTTCCAGATGAATTGTTTACATACCAGTCGGCCAGCCAACCCATATATTCGATGCCGCTTTTCATGGTTGAGGCTTGCAATTCTCCCTTCATCACATACGAAGCGAAAATGTTACCCATTGTTGAATCTTCCCATCCCGGAACTACAATGGGCAGGTTTTTCTCGGCAGCAGCCAGCATCCAGGAATTTTTCGGATCAATCTCATAATATTGCTCCAGAACGCCGCTTTGCAGCATCTTGTACATAAATTCATGCGGAAAATAACGCTCTCCGGCAGAGTCTGCATCCTTCCAGATTTTGTGAATGTGTTTTTGCAACCTCCTGAAAGCTTCCTCTTCGGGGATGCAGGTATCTGTTACGCGGTTATAATGATTCTCCAGCAGATCCCATTCATCCTGCGGACTCAGGTCGCGGTAATTTGGAACCCGTTTGTAATGCGAATGCGCCACCAGGTTCATAATATCTTCTTCCAGATTTGCGCCTGTACAGGAAATAATGGCCACTTTATCCTGACGGATCATCTCGGCCAATGAGATACCCAGTTCGGCAGTGCTCATGGCGCCCGCAAGGGTGATCATCATTTTCCCTCCTTCGTCAAGGTGGGTTTCATAACCTTTGGCCGCGTCTACTAAGGCCGCAGCGTTAAAGTGCAAGTAATTTTTCTCAATAAACTGAGATATAGGTCCACGTTGAATGCTCATTCTATCTTTATTAATTAATCGGGCAAAAATAGGTATTTGGTTTTAAGGATGAAGCCAAACAGAGATTACAAAAAATTAATCCCAGTAATTGCTACTTTTAGCTCTATTTTCAAAATATCAGCCAATTGTATGAAGCACGCCTGCCGACAAATCTTTATCCTTCTATCAGTTTGGATACTTTCCGCAGGGGCCTCGTTCGGACAAAAAAAAATCTTACAGAAGCTATTCTCTAACGAAAAAGACACCACCCGCTCCAGCAGCTTTTTACCGCTTCCAGCTTTGGGCTATTCGCAGGAAACCGGTCTGGAGTTTGGCGTACTCACGTTATATTCATTTTATACCGATCGCGAGGATACGCTTACCAGAAATTCGTCTGTAACAGGCGTTGCTACCTACACTACCAAAAATCAGGTTAATCTGCTGCTTAGAACCGATTACTGGACACCACAAAACCGCTTTCATTTGGTAAATGACATCCGCTACCGGGATTTCCCGTTCAATTATTATGGCATCGGAAACCAAACCCGGCAGGCTGATCTTTTAAAAGTTACCCAGAAGCTTTTCAGGTTTGCCGCCGAAGCAGAAAAAAAATTCGGCCGCTCATCGTTCACCGGCATCACCGCAAATTTTGAAAATTACCGGTTTACTTATGGTGATGAATTGGTTGACCGATCGATTCCAAGTCCAACCGTTTCTGAAGGGAAAGTTTTATACCTAGGCTTATCGCAAATTTTAGATAGCAGGAATTCCAACACCTACACCACCGGCGGCACTTATCTCAAGTTGAATTATGCGTATGCTCCCGATATTTTTGGCGCTCAAAACTTCAACGGAAGTTTAACCAAACTCGACCTGCGGACATTTAAAAGTCTGAACGCCTTAACCGTTTTGGGGTTTAACGCAAACTATCAAACGCTGCAGGGCAGCATCACGCCCTTTTACCTGATGCCGCAATTGGGCAACGACCAGATTATGAGGGGCTATTATGCAGGCCGCTTTCGCGATGTGAATTTGCTGGCTGCACAGGCAGAACTGCGCTACCGGTTTAAACCAAGATTTGGCGTAGCAGGTTTTCTGGGGGGCGGAACAGTTTATTCTAACAATAATCTTCGCTTAAATAGCTTAAAACCCAGCTACGGTGGGGGTTTCCGTTATTTCTTCGATGTTGAACGAGGCCTGAGCATTCGGGTGGATTATGGCGTTGGCGAAAAACGTACCGGCGAAGAGCGCCAAACGGGTGTATACATTTCATTGGGCGAAGCATTTTAAAAGGGTCAAGACCGCAGGTTTACCTTCGCTTAGCTACAAATTCCTTACTTTAACAGGATGAAGTATCTGCCAAAATCCATCCCCGTCTTTTTACTGTTCGCGATAATTTCGCTGCGTCTAATCCCTGCCGCTGGTCAGGATTATCAGAAAATCCATCGTAAAAACATACTCATAGATACACACAATGACTTTCTGACCCAGGCACTTGAGAACGGGTACAGCATTGACGAAGACCTGAAAGGTAAAACCCATTCAGACCTGAACCGCATGAAAATTGCCGGGATAGATATTCAGGTTTTTTCAGTTTGGTGTGATGGGAATAAGCCAAATCCATACGCGTACGCCAACCGGCAGATAGACACGCTCTACGCATGGGCAGCTCGCAATCCCGGCAAAATGGTAATTGTTAAAAACCCGGACGATCTCAGCCGGGTGGTAAATCAAGGCCGATTGGGTGCGATGATTGGGGTTGAAGGCGGCCACATGATCGAATCTGATCTGAGCAAACTCGACCGGCTGTTTGATCGGGGCGCCAGATATTTAACCTTAACCTGGAATAATTCAACACCCTGGGCCACATCGGCTATGAAAGAAAACATGCTTTCTGACTCGACCTTATCAGCCGGAGACCAGAAACAAGGATTAACGCCATTTGGCAAAGAGGTAATACAGCGAATGAATGCCCTTGGAATGATGGTAGACCTTTCGCATGTGGGCGAGCAAACCTTCTGGGATGCTATCAATACAACTACTAAACCAGTTATTGTTTCGCACAGCAATTGCTACGCTTTATGTCCGGTTTTCCGCAATCTGAAAGACGAGCAAATAAAAGCAGTAGGCAAAAATGGAGGAGTGATCAACCTGAATTTCTATTCAGGCTTTCTCTCTGCCGACTATCAGAAAATGGAAGCAGACTTTAACAAGAAACATCGCGGAGAACGCGATTCTTTACTAAAAATCAACCCCGAACCGTACTTCGCCAATGAGTTTCTCTATAAAAAATATCCCGGCGAAGTTCAGGCAATGCGCCCGGCCATCAGCATAATTGCAGATCATCTGGATCATATCGTAAAGCTAACCAGCGTAGATCATGTAGGCTTCGGTTCTGATTTTGACGGCGTAAACTCTACTCCGAAAGGCCTGGATGATGTAACCGGATTCCCGCTGATCACCAAAGAGCTGATAGCACGGGGATACAGCAAAACCGACATCAGCAAAATAATGGGTGGTAATTTCATCAGGTTGTTTAAAGCCAATATGCGTCCAAGTGATAAATAAATCCAAACTAAACCAAATTGGCCTTGTTGCACAAAGACATCAAACCCTTTAAGCAATGGCACAATTAGATGTTCAACCAAAAAAGAATAGCCCGTGGTGGATCTGGCTTCTCCTCGGAATTTTCCTCTTGGCCATCCTGTTTTATTTCGTGAATGACCGAAACGACGAAATGGACACCACGGACATGACCGATAATACCGAAGTGGCTGCTCCTGCCGTTGTGGCTAACGGCGACGAAAATTGGGCCGATCTGGACCGTAACGCCTCCGAGGTTGATTACGATGAGATGAGCGGTTCGGCGGTATCAGTGCGTGGGAATGAGGATTATGCCATCTACAGTGTGGAAGAGGAGATTTTATTTGATACGAATAAAAGTACCATCCGCAGCACGGCAACCGGCGATCTGGAAAAGATCGGGGCTTCAGCAAAAAAGCGATATGAGGGCGGCCAGGTACGAGTTTTCGGTTACACCGATGCCCGGGGCAGCGAAAATTACAATGAGCAACTGGCGCAGGAGCGGGCCGAATCTGTTAAAGCCTGGCTGATTGACAAGAATTATGTAAACGCCGACAGGATTACCGTGAACGCTGTAGGAGAAGCAAACCCCGTAGCGAGTAACACTACCGCGGCCGGCCGGCAGCAAAACCGGAGGGTAGAAATTGTGGTCCGCCGTAAATAAGCTCCGTCATAAAAATCGTAAAATTCAATATCATGGATACAAATGAAAACACCCACGAAGGCAAACGCCTTCAGGAATTAAGCGGAAGCGACTTTGAAATTAAAGACGGTCAGCCGCATATAAAAGGCTGGACTATCAAGAGCGAAAACGGTGAGACTATTGGTGAGGTTGAAGATTTGATTTTCGATGTTCGCGACCGCAAAGTGCGCTATCTGGTGGCAGACCTGGAGGATAATGACTGGGATTTGGAATCGCGTGATGTTTTAATCCCGATCGGGATGGCTGAGCTGGACGAGAACAACGACCATGTAATTCTGCCCGATGTTACGGCAAGCCAGCTAAGTACATTGCCTGATTACCACAAGGACGAACTCACGTTCCACACAGAGAGTGCCGTTCGTACAGCTTTTACTACCGGGAATAGTTCCACTCATGTTGCCGGAAGCATTGAACAGGCAAATCCTGAAGATGATTTTTACAGCCATAATCATTTTGACGAGGGGCGGCTAACCCGGAGAAGGATAAGCGCCGGCAGCCGCCTGCCCGGATCTGATCCGGATAATTCTGACCAGGAGTTTAATCCAAACAAGAACATCCTTTGAGCAGATAAAAGGCAGCCTCTACGGGCTGCTTTTATGTCCTGCTGTACCAGGAGTTAGGTGATTCGTCTCAAAACCTCACCTTAAAATTCTCCTTTACCTTTCCCGGCCTTACAAAAACCAACCCGATCCAAAACAGATCAACGGTTATTGTTACCCGCGGATCATTTTTTATTTCCAGCCAGGCCTGTTTCATTCCCCGGCTCCAATAAATGTCATCAAAAATCATCAGGCCGCTTTCGCTGAGTTTTGGCAAGCACCATTCAAAGTAATTAAGCGTTGCCGCCTTACGGTGATTTCCATCCACAAAAACAAAATCCAGGCGCTCCTGCTTATTCAGAATGCCTGGTAATATGCTATCAAAGTTCCCTGTGAGTAATTCCACATTCCCTATTTCAAGCCGCTTTAAAGTTTCCGAAGCGATAGCCGCAGTTTCCGGGCAACCTTCTAAGCTAATTACCCTGGCCAGCGGCGCTGCTTTTGCAAGATAAGCGATGGTAATGCCCAGGCAAGTTCCCAGTTCAATAATGCTGCCGGGAGAAAAGTTCCTGGCCAGCCGGTAAATTAATTGAGCCAATCGCGGCGGTTTCAACGCGTTGGCGGCTACAGCCTTTACAGATTTTTGATTTTGTTTATTAATCTGCGAACCAGCACCCAAATCGGTCACGTGTATAATTCGCCCGTCATTTAATAATTGCGAACGTTGAAATTCAACAATCGCGTAATCCGGTTTGGCACGGAAATCGTAAATAATTTCGTCAATCAGTTTGTAAACAAATGGCGAATGAACCCCGTGCCGGGTTTTTGCCGTAAACCGATGTTTTAAATAATCTATTGCGAATTGCGGGTTAAACATAGCGGCAAAAATAGATAAACCCTCAACAACCAAAATATTTAAATTCTATGGATTTAAAGGAAATAGCATCACTAATCAGGCTGCTTGATGATCCCGACGCAGAAATAGCGCAACATGTGGAAGAAAAGCTTTTATCGTACGGAAACGAGGTAGTAGAAATTTTAGAATCTGCCTGGGAGCAGTCTTTTGACGCTATTTTGCAAACCCGGATAGAAAACCTGGTGCATAAAATCCAATTCCAGACTGTTAGAAGAGAGCTACAGCTTTGGCATTTGGGCGGTTCATTTGATTTGTTGCAGGGGATGCTCATCATCAACAAATATCAATATCCTGATCTGGATGAATTAAAAGTGATCAACCAGATTGAAACCATCAAACGCGAAATATGGATGCAAATGATTTATGAAATGAGCGCCATCGAAAAAGTGAAGATGATAAACCACACCCTCTACAATACCTACGGTTTTTCGGGCAATACCACCAACCACCAGGATGCCAGCAACTCTTACATCAGCCACGTTCTCGAAACCAAAAAGGGAAACCAGATTACTTTGGCGGTTATTTATTCCATTATTGCTCAAAAGCTGGATATCCCGGTTTACGGGGTTAACCTGCCGCAGCATTTTATTCTGGCTTATGTAGAAGAAAACCCCGAAACTGATTTCCAGAACGGCATTCTGTTTTATATTAATGCGTTTAACAAGGGTTTTATTTTTAGCAGGCGGGATGTAGATTCATTTTTAAAGCAACTCAACATTCGGCCAGATAAGCAGTTCTATGAGCCTTGCAGCAATAACGACATCATCCAGCGTGTGTTGCGCAACCTCATCAGCAGCTATGAAAAAGGCTCGTCGGTAGATAAGGTTGCCGAACTGGAACTACTGCTGGAGATATTTAACACGCAGTAAACAAAACGCTGTGTTGATTGCATTCAGTTTTATACTTAGTTTGAATTTACCTGACCACTTTTAGTTGCGGGTGGCCCGGCCAGTTAAACCCGATAGGAGCGGCAGCTATCTCGCCCAAGTCGAGATCGGCACTAAAGCGCCTGCCTGCCGGTAGGCAGGGATAGCGGGATTACCGTTTGAGCAGAAAATGAAGCCCTGCTTTTCCCAAAAAATAAATTCGTTTAATTCGAAAAGCAGGTTTTAATGCCCTTGGGTTATACCAGCCCCGCTTTGCGTTCCAATCTTTTGCTCCCGCCTATGGCGAGGCAAAAGGATTTCCACTTCAATCGGGTTTAATTAACTTAGTTCAGCGTCTTATCGGCCAGATAAACTCCACAAAAACGTAGGGTAGCCTGCACAAATTAGCGGCCCAAAACCGCCGTATTTCCAGCTAAAATTCCATCATGTAAGCCTTCAAAAATTCGTTCAAATCGCCATCTAAAACAGCTTGTGCATTAGAAGTTTCATGACCGGTACGCAAATCTTTAACCAGCTTATACGGATGCAGCACATAGTTTCTAATCTGCGAGCCCCATTCTATTTTCTTTTTATTGCCTTCTATGGCCGCAGAAGTTTCGCGGCGTTTGCGCAGCTCAATTTCATACAGTTGCGATTTTAGCAGCCGGATGGCATTTTCCTTGTTCTGCAACTGCGATCTGGATTCCTGATTTTTAATAATAATACCAGAAGGTTTATGGTGCAGGCGTACCGCGGTTTCTACCTTATTTACGTTTTGCCCACCCGCACCGCCCGAGCGGAAAGTTTCAAATTCAATTTCTGAAGGATTTACCTCAATCTCAATGGTATCGTCAACCAGCGGGTAAACGTAAACCGAGGCAAAAGAGGTGTGGCGCTTGGCATTAGAATCAAACGGAGAAATACGCACCAAACGATGCACCCCGTTTTCCCCCTGTAGATAGCCGTAGGCAAATTCGCCCTCAATTTGCAGCGTAACGGTTTTCACTCCGGCAACGTCGCCTTCCTGCATATCCTGCTCGGTAACTTTGTACCCGTTTTTTTCGCCCCACATAATGTACATGCGCATCAGCATAAACGCCCAGTCGCAACTTTCTGTTCCGCCCGCCCCGGCGGTTATCTGGAGCACGGCATTGAGCTGATCTTCGTCAGAACTGAGCATGTTTTTAAACTCCAGTTCCTGCACACGTTCTACCGCAATCTCGTATTGATCCTGCATTTCGGCTTCGCTGGCATCGCCCGCGGCAAAAAACTCCAGCATTACGGCGGTGTCTTCTACAGCCGCTTCAACTTGCTGAAAGGCATCGGTCCAGATTTTTTTTGATTTTATAGAATGCAGCACTTTCTCTGCTTCTTTGGGCGAATCCCAGAAGTGGGGGTCTAATGTAACGGTCTCCTCCTTAGAAAGTTCGTCAAGTTTGTCATCAACGTCAAAGATGCCTCCTCAGAGATGTTACCCGGTCTCTTAAATCCTGAACTTGTTCTTTAGTCATGGGTCAAAAATAGAAAATAAGCCGGGATGGACGTAATTATAATGAACTGCGGATTGTTTGAAAGGTTAATCCCGGTGGCATGAAAAGTGGACTGTATCTGCTAACCACTAAAAATTCTTTTAAAGCCCGATAAATATTTGCTATGAAAACTACTCCATTATTGTTCCTGATTCTTTTAACAATTTCGTGCAACTCCTCTCAAAATTCGGGCAATCTAACCGATAGCAATAACGCCAACCAAACGGTGAATCAACCACAAAAACCTGATACAACGCCGGTATCATTTACAGGGATTTACGTGTTTGGCGATGAGGTGAATACGTTGCAGGATTGCCAAACAGGTGCCATTTATTGGGTTGAAGATAGCACCTCTTCCCTTAAAAAATTTTATGCAGAGGCCGTTCGCCCCTTGCCTTACCCTTACGAAGGAGTTTTGGCAGAAGTAACGGGATACTTATCCGGAAAGCCCGAAGCCGGTAATAGTGCCGATTATAGCCATGTGCTGATTGTTACCGGTGTTAAAATAGTGCAGCCCCGAAATTTTAAAACCGAATGTTATCCCTACGAGTTTATTGCCATGGGAAATGAACCGTTTTGGTCTGTGGATATTATTCCCGCGGAGCAACTCATTGTACTAAAAGACATAGGTATGAACAAGGTTTTTGTTTTTCCGTACAGGCCTGCAAACATAGGCGGTGGCGTTTTCCGGTTTGAAACCAGCAACGCCGCAAATGAAAAGCTGGTGATTGTTTTGCGGGAAGAGCGCTGTAGCGATGGGATGTCTGACCGACGGTACAATTACTCTGCAGAGGTAGAAATCAATGGCCGCACATTGAAAGGCTGCGCCATTAAAAAAGGCGACAGATTTGAAGACAGGCCTTAACACTGAATGGGTCACCCTGAGTGAACTCATCGTCACCCTGAGCGAATGGATGTCACACTGAGCGAATGGTTGTCACCGTGAGCGAAGTCGATGTCACCCTGAAGGAACGTTTGTCACCCTGAGCGAAGTCGAAGGGCGTACAATCTCTTGCTCATTCTTCGACTTTGCTCAGCATGACGAAAAAAACCGAAGTCACCCTGAGCGAAGTCGAAGGGCGCACTAAAACCCGTTAGCCTTTATATCCTTTACGGTTACCGGCCCGAATTTTTCGGCAATGGTTTTTATCTCATCTGCTTTGCCAACCAGCACGAATTGGAGTTTTTCTTTGGGAAAGTATTTTTCAATTATTTCCTTCGCTTTGGCGGATGTGAGTTCATCAACATTACGCTGAAAATTATTGATGAAAGATTCATCAAACCCGTACCAAAACATCTCTGTAAGTAAGCCGGCCAGCTGTGCGGAAGTTTCATAATCAGGCGGGAACTGGCCTTTCACATAGTTTTTTGCTGATTTCAGCGTTTCGTCATCAATTCCCTTATCGTGCAAACGCGATAACACCTCCAGTGCTTTATCAATGGCTGCTTCGGTGGTTTTAGATGCCGTAAACGTAGAAATATAGAAAGTGCCCGCATTTTTCAGCGGAGAAAAGCGGCTGTTGGCTCCGTAAGTGAGGCCTGAATTTACACGCAGTTCGTCGTTAAGCCAGGAAGTGAACCGGCCGCCAAATACCGTGTTAACCACTTCCAGAGCCACGTAATCAGGGTTATCACGGCGTATGCCGGGGCCGCCAATTAAAAATGTTGTTTCGCGGGCATCGTCTTTGTTCACCAGCAAAACCCGGCCGGCTTTAACCTCCGCTACCGGATTGGCGGCAAGGTTGCTTTGATTGGCCTTGCTTTCCTTCCAATTCGCGAACAATTTGCTGATGCGTGCCTTCATTAGTTTGGTATCAAAATCGCCCACCACGGCAATAGCCGAACCTTTGGGAGAGTAATTGGCTTCGTAAAACTCTTTCAGATCGCCTACGCTTAATTTCTCTACCGAAACCGGATTACCGCTTACGGCATTACCATAAACATGACTGCCGTACATAAATTTATCCCAATAAGAACCAATTACAGAACGCGGACTTTCTTTGGCCCGCTCCAGACCAGAAAGTACCCGCTTCTTTTCTTTTTCAAATTCTTCGGCGTTAAAAACCGGATCGGCTAATACCTCCTTCAGAATCGGGAAAACCTTATCCTGATCTTTGCTGGCAAATTTGGCAGATAATCTGGCAGACTCTTTACTCGCAAACGTATTCAGCCGGGCACCGATAAAATCAAGCTCCGCTTCAATCTTATCCTTTGAAAAGTTTTTAGTGCCATATTGTAATCCCGATGCCGTAAATGAGGCCAGGCCAGATTTTTCTCCATCGTAAATAGCGCCGGCGGGTACAATGGCGGATACACTAATGGTTGGCACTTCATGCTGCTCCATCAGGTAAACCATTAAACCGTTTGGTAATGTAAATTTCTGATAGGCGGGAACCTTAAACTCGGCCGCTTTGGTTTGTGCCGGAATGATATCGGCCGAGGCGATAACCAAAATAAATGCGGCCAGAATATTATTTATGTATTTGTTCATCTGTTTATTCCTCAACATTAGTTTTTAATATCCCTACAGTGCGGTTTGATTTTTTAAAATATTCATTGGCAACCCGCTTTACATCGTCAGCGCTCACCTTTTCGTATTCGGCGGGAGCATTAAACATCTTTTTGTAATCGCCGAAGAAAAGTTCGTACGTACCGATATTGTTAGACTTGCCGTTAATGGTTTCTATCTGACTATAAAATTGCATCAACTTTTGATTCTTAATTTTTTGGAGTTCCTGTGCGGTGATTCCCTGAGATTTAATTTTATCTATTTCGGTATAAATGGCATTTTCAAGATCGGTTGCCTTCACAGAATCGGCGGTAACGGCGTAAATCTGAAACAGGTTGGGGTCAAAACTCGGCCCGAAGTCGGTCTCAATTTCGGTAGCCAATTGTTGCTTGTCTACCACGGCAGAATACAGCCGTGAAGTATTTCCGCTGGATAAGACAGAGCTAAGAATTTCTAAAGCGTAATAGTCTTTGTGTTTGGTATCGGGGGTGTGGTAACCAATCATCAGGTACGGCGTGGCCACTTCTTTCTGCACCATTACCCGCCGTTCGCCGGTTTGAGGCGGCTCAACCAAGTGTACCGCCTTGGGCGCCTTGTTGGCCGGTATGGGTTCCATATATTTTTCGGCCAGGCGTTTCACCTCCGCTACTTTTACGTTTCCAGATATAACCACTACCGCATTATTTGGCGCATAGTAGGTTTTGAAATAGGCTTCCAGATCTTCTTTCGTCCAGTTTTTGATATCGGTTTCGTACCCAATCACTGTCCAGTGGTAAGGGTGCTCCTGAAACGCGGCGGCATTAACTGCATCGCTCAGCGCATTCCAGGGCGAGTTTTCCAGGCCGGTGCTGCGTTCAGAAAGAACTACGCCCCGCTCGCTGTCAACCATTTTTGGGTCAATGCTGAGGCTGGCAATGCGGTCGGCCTCCAGATCAAAAATGGTCTCCATTGCCGTTACCGGAAACCAATCGGTATAAACGGTTACGTTCTGCGTGGTATAGGCATTGTTAGCTCCGCCGTTAAACTCCATGGTGCGGTCAAACATTTTAGGGCCAAATTTTTTGGAGCCGTTAAACATCATGTGTTCAAAAAAGTGCGAAAGCCCGGTGATTCCCGGGTACTCATTCCTGGAACCTACTTTGTAAAAAAGGTACATATTGGCGTTTGGGATAGAGCTATCTTCCAGCACCAAAAATTTCATCCCATTTTTTAAGGTAAACGTTTTTACATCGTCGGCAGTAATCTGAGCAAACCCAGGCAGAGAAAAGCCCAGCAGTAAAAAAATGATTATTTTCTTCATCATCTGAAATAACGGGTTTAATAATGTTAAACACATCCAAAGTAACAGATTAAAATTAATTTTGGCGCATTATCTCTGCTTCACTTAAATTTTACAAATAAATCATGTTTCCCAAAATAGCTTTCAATCAAACAAACGCCTTTAATCTTTTAAAAGAGCATTATTCTGAAATTAAAGATCGTAAGGTACAAGATATGTTCGCTGAATCCCCAAATCGGTTTAACGAGTTTTCTATCCGGTTTAACAACATATTGCTTGATTATTCAAAAAACCGGATTGATGGTACCACCATCAAATTATTGCTGAGCCTGGCCGAAGAATGCAAGGTGCGGGAGGCAATTGAAGCCATGTTTACCGGCGAGCGTATTAATGAAACTGAAGGCCGTGCCGTATTGCATACAGCGCTACGGAACCCGAATACCGCCGGCTTTGTGGCAGACGGGCAGGACATTCTACCCGATGTGCACCGGGTTTTGGCCCAAATGGAGCGTTTTTCTAATCAGATTATCGGTGGCGAGTGGAAAGGAGGCACCGGCAAGGCAATACAGCACATTGTGAATATCGGCATTGGCGGCTCAGACCTCGGACCTGTGATGGTTACCGAGGCGTTAAAACCCTACGCTAACCACCTGAAACTGCATTTCGTATCAAATGTTGACGGTACCCACATTGCCGAGACATTCAAACAGATTGATCCCGAGACCACCATTTTTATGATCGCGTCTAAAACGTTTACTACGCAGGAAACCATGTCTAATGCTTACTCGGCAAGGCGCTGGTTTTTAGAAAATGGAGGATCAGAAGAAACGATTGCCCGCCATTTTGTGGCCATTTCTACCAACGAGGTAGGGGTGCGGAAATTCGGCATTGATCCGCAAAATATGTTTGAATTCTGGGACTGGGTGGGTGGCCGGTATTCGCTTTGGAGCGCAATCGGGTTAAGCATTTCATGTAGTATTGGGTTCAGTAATTTCAAAGAACTTCTGGCAGGGGCGCATGATATGGATATGCACTTCCGCGAAAGCGATTTTAAAAACAACATGCCGGTGATCTTGGCCCTGCTTGGGGCTTGGTACGTGAATTTTTTCGGGGCCGAGAGCAAAGTTATTTTACCCTACGATCAATACCTGCATCGCTTTGCTGCTTACTTTCAACAGGGCGATATGGAAAGCAACGGTAAATCAACAGACAGGAACGGGAACAAAACTGATTACCACACCGGCCCAATTATTTGGGGGGAACCTGGCACAAACGGTCAGCATGCGTTTTATCAGCTTATACATCAGGGCACCAGGCTAATTCCGGCTGATTTTATTGCCCCCGCACAATCGCATAACCCGCTTGGCGAGCATCATCAAATATTGCTTTCCAACTTTTTTGCCCAAACGGAGGCTTTGATGAACGGTAAAACACTGGATCAGGTGAAAACCGAGCTGAGAAGTACGGGCAAAAGCGATTCGGAGATAGAAGCTTTGGCCCCGTTTAAAGTATTTGAAGGCAACCGCCCGAGCAACTCCATTCTGGTAAAAAAGATTACGCCTCGGGTTTTGGGTTCGCTTATAGCGATGTACGAACATAAAATATTTGTGCAGGGCGTTATCTGGAACATTTTTAGTTTTGACCAATGGGGGGTTGAATTGGGCAAGCAATTGGCCGGACGTATTTTACCGAAGCTGAAAAACGACGAGGAGGTTACCTGGCATGACAGTTCTACCAATGGTCTCATTAATCAATACAAAGATTGGAGATAAGAATTTAGAAACACTTTATATTGAAAAGGCAATGTCCGCAAGGAAATAAGCCATTGTTAAAATATTAAGGATCTAAAAAAGTACTCAATAAGCTGACTTTTCACCTTTCTAACGACCGAAAGAACATAGAATAAGGCGCTTAGCCAAATTTTTTTTCGTTTAAAAATAGTATTAAATTCGAGCTTACTCAATTGAATATGGAAAAATTAAATGCTGGAGATTTAGTCAAAGAGATTGGCACTCCATTTTTACAGAGAAATGAATATGAGATTGTTACCATTTATGAATCTGGTAAATGCTTAATTAAGACAACGATCGCTGACAAGGATCAAACTATTTGGAGTTTAGAAGTAGACATATCGTCATTGCTGCAGATTTAATTAAATTTTGATGATACATACTTCTCAGCTAAACACATTTGTTCTCGTTCAAATTTCATCTGAAGGTTTAAAACTTAACTTGATTCCAATAAGGAGCGAAAGTCATTTTTCTACCTTAACTAAATCTTATAGAGATGAGGACATATTTGCTTTAAACTGCATTGATGTCGAGTATAAATACTCAGGAAATTTAATTCCATTGCCTTTGGTGAAAATCATCACTAATGCAGAAAAAACGTACAGCATTGAAATATTAAATGACAATTGTATTAAAACTACGTACGTAACTATACAAAGCATCTTTTTAAATAACGGTTATAATCGGTCTTTAGACATAGGCAGGCATTTTCAATTTGAACTCCTGATCTCAGATTCTGCAAATGGTGACAAATCTGTGAGGTTTAAGGCTTTAAAAGAAACCTTTTCTCAGATTATTGAAAAAATTAATATACTAAACGCAATTTTGGCCAATGGGGTCAATTTAAGTAGAATTGATATAAATCATCTTTTTGCAAAAAGCACCTATACACAAAATGATATAATCAAATGGGCAGGTTTATTCTTCTCACAAATTAATATTCATTATCACATTTCTGCCTTACAGTTTAATAGGAAAGAATCTGAGTATTCGAGAGATATTTACCTAGTTATAAACGGACTTTGTAATATTAATCCTAAGCACAAAAAAAATGTTGAGTATTTCATATTTAATAGCCTAAATATTCAGATGCATCATTTCCTTGTTGAAAACAAACGTAGGGATTTAAAATATTGGCAAGACGATCCGATTCGTATTAAAATTAGGTCTGATGAATTTGTTCAAAATGGAGTATCAAAAGATCCTACCGAAGATTTGGGCCGCAATCAAAGTGACCATTTTTGCATCGAAAGTTATACTGAGAGAAATTGGCTTAGTACTCTAACTTCAGGTTTATCTGTTAAAGAATACTTGTTAATAAAGTTTATAAAAGAAGTTTCACCGGTAATGCTTAATGCTATAGAAATTAAGAAACGCTAACAACTAATGTATTAAATTTTATACAGGGGCATACTGGTTATATGACAAAAAGCGCCTGTTTAAAGTTTATTTTGTGTTTCAATCAAATTCACCTCAAACAATTTCGCCCATCTTTTCCCGGTTACAAACAGGCGTTTGCCTTTCGCATCCCAGGCAATGCCGTTCAGCACATCGGTACCCGGATATTTATAAATATCGGGCAACAAACCGCTCAAGTCAATTTCGCCGGTTACCTTTCCGCTTTGCGGATCAATAATCACAATGCGATCGGTTAGGTAGACATTGGCGTAAATTTTTCCATCAATAATCTCGAGTTCATTAAGCTGATCAACCGGACCGTTGTGATCATACACTTCAATACTCCCTTCTTCGCGGTAGCTTTTGCGGTTTAAAAAGAAAATCTGATTTGTACCATCAGATTTGTAAAGCCTTTTACTGTCGGAAGCCAGCCCCCAACCCTCCGCACTGTTCTGGTATGGGAACTCCGAGAGTTTATTGAATGTCGCCCTGTCAAAAACCAAACCCACGCGGTTTTGCCAGGTTAGCTGAATAACTTTATCATCAACCACGGTAAGTCCCTCTGCAAATATTTCCTGCGGCAAATCCGCTTTCTGCAACACCCTGCCCGTTGAAGGTTCTACTTTCCGCAGGCTGGAATAGCCGGTCTCGGGCGTATTTCCGCCGTCACTTTCATAAAAGTAACCTTCATGATATTCCAAACCTTGGGTATATGATGATGTATCGTGGTTAAATACCTGTATTCTCCTGTAAGTGAATTTTTGAGGGATAATATCTGAAGTAAGGATAATGTTGGTGCTGATCTCTTCGCTCTGGCTCTGGCGGTAAATTTTTGCGGTGATGAGCCGGCTGCCTGGCTTTAAACTATCGGTAGCAAGAGTGGATGAAAAGCCTTTGGCAGATTTGCCTACTCTTTCTCCATCCGCAAGGTATACTACAGAATCTACGCCGCTACTATCTGCAATTTCGGTTTTCAGTTCTACCCGGTCCCCAATTTTAAAACGACTACCTGCTTCGGGCTTGATCCAACTGCTGCCCGCCGCGGAATTTTCGGAGTCACTGCCGTTGGTACAGGCAGCAAAAAAAAGCCAGAAGATATAACCGGCGGTAGTAAATTTAAAATACATTGACTATAGTTTTTAAGGCGAAGATACAGATTATCACAAAAGGGTTTAAGGCCAGAAAGCGTCTTCAATATGGTTTAGAGTGTGTTCGCCCTTTTTATCAAATAAAATAGAGATCACGTCAAACCGCACTTCTCCCTGGTGATTCATCAGATGAATGTATTCATCGGCGGCATAGGCCATCTGACTTTGTTTGGGTATGATTACAAAATCTTCAGGATTTCCAAATGCACTGCCGCTTCTGGTCTTAACCTCCACAAAAATAATTTTGCCGCCTTTGTAAGCAATCAGGTCAATCTCGGCTTTGCCAAAAGTCCAGTTCATATCCATAATTTCGTAGCCGGATTTTTCAAGGTACACTTTGGCAAGCTGCTCGCCTTTATCGCCGAACAAACGGTTCTGGTTCATTAAATGTTTTTAACCACAAATTACGCAGATTTCGGGGTTATCTGCTAACCTCTGTGTGATCAGTGCTATCTGCGGTGAATCGTTCTGGTTTTAACCACAGATTACGCAGATTACACAGGATGCTGATTTAAATCTGTGTGATCAGTGCTATTTATCTGCGGTGAAGCCTCCTGATTTTAACCACAGATTACGCGGATTTCACAGATATGGGATGATTAGAATTTCTTGATTCATTTTGAGTTAATCAGTGCGATTTGTAGACTATTCAAGTTATCTTTCCTAATCACCAATTTCACAAATAAACTTTATCAAAGTGTTCATTACAATCTGCGTAATCTGTGGTAATCCCTTTATTTCACAATCACCGATCCCAAAAACTGTGAAATTCCCTTTTCAACTTCTTTAACCTGTAAATACCGGCGCATCAAAATGGCCTGATTGTCGGCATCTGTTTCGGTCTGAATTTCATCGCGGATGTTTTTGAGAATATGGTCTACTTTGCGCTTTTTTAAATGAAATATCCCGCCAAGGATGGTTGCACGCAAATTGTCTTTTTCATCTTTCACGTAAATTTTACGTTTTGCGAACCAATTTTCACTCAGCAAATAAGGAGATGAAACCAGCGAGATTGCCAGGTCGGCAATTTGATGATTACTATGCTTGATAAAATCCTGAACAGAAGGCAGAGCGCCTTCTTCCAGTTTGGTAATATATTCCCGGATGATCAGGCTGCACAGTTCGTTATCAAATGACACGTCCGACAGATTGGATATTACGTATGGTGCAATATAAGTATCGGTAATACCATCCCAATGCACCAACTCATGGCCGTAGTTTAACAGCAAACGGATAATTTCTTTTTCCTGATACTCGTCGCTGTCAATTCCCTGGGCAGGCTCGTCGGCAAACAAATCTTCGGGCGGCAGGCTTTCGGCGGGGCGGGAGGAAAAGTTTTCCTTTTTCAACTTGCCCATGCGCATTTTATTGAGCTCAGAAATCAGCGAACGCTCCTCAATCTGCAGCAGCGAACTGCATTCGCGAATAAAAACAGAAGCTTTTATACTGTCTGGAATTTTAGCGATGCTCTCCACCAATTCCCGGATCATGCCCGCTTTTTTGATGGGATCTGAGCCGGCATCTTTTAAAAGGATGGAGGTTTTAAATAAGATGAAATCCTTTTTATTTTCTTCGATATACGTTTTAAATGCGGTGCTTCCAAATTTCTGCACGTACGAATCCGGGTCGTGGCCATCGGCAAATAAAACTACTTTTACGTTCAGCCCTTCTTCCAAAATCATGTCCAGTCCGCGTAACGAAGCTTTAATTCCAGCTTCATCGCCATCGTACAAAATGGTGATGTTTTTGGTGAACCGGCCAATTAAACGGATCTGTTCAACGGTTAAAGATGTGCCAGAAGAAGCTACCACGTTCTCCACTCCGGCCTGGTTTACTGATAGAACATCCGCATAGCCTTCAACTAAGTAGCAGTTATCCTCATCACGCATTGCTTTCTTGGCAAAAAACAATCCGTAAAGCACGTTTGATTTATGGTAAATGTCGCTCTCGGGCGAGTTAACGTATTTGGGTACGGCCTTATCGGTTTTTAGCGTGCGTCCGCCAAAACCGATAACCCGGCCGGTAAAACTGTGAATAGGAAACATCACGCGTCCGCGAAAGCGATCGTAAACTTTTTCGTTGTCCTTACGGATGGTTAAGCCTGTCTCTTCCAGAAACTGGCTGTTGTAACCTTCCGAAATGGCTTTCTGATACATGGCGTCCCAGGTATCCGGCGAATAGCCGAGCTCAAACTTCTTGATAATATCATCGCGGAAGCCCCGCTCTTTAAAATAGCTCAGACCAACGCTTTTTCCCTCCTCCGTTTCGATCATTTGCTGATGAAAAAATTTAGCTGCCCATGCAGAGACTATGTATAAGCTTTCGCGACGGTTATTTACCGCCTGCTCCTCGGGGGAATTTTCAACCTCGGCAATTTCAATGTTGTACTTTCCGGCCAGAAAACGCAAAGCGTCCGGGTAAGCCGCTTTCTCGTGCTCCATAATAAAGCGAACCGCATCGCCGCCCTTGCCGCAACCAAAGCATTTGAAAATACCTTTAGTAATCGACACGTTGAAGGAAGGCGTTTTTTCGTTGTGAAAAGGGCAAAGACCGATCAGACTGGTGCCCCGCCTTTTCAGGTTCACAAAATCGCCAACCACCTCTTCTATCCGAGCGGCTTCTAAAATTTTATCTACGGTTTCCTGAGGGATCAAACTGTGCTGGTTTATGAAGCGCTAAAATACTGGTTTGCGGGAGGATATGAGAAAAGGAAGATCGTCTTCTTTTGATTTTTAAATATGGCGTAGAGCGACAGGCAATTTGGGCACGCTTTTGAAATCCTACTAATTTCCGTTACAGCATGAAAAGTTAAAGATTTTCAGCATCACCAAAAGAAAAAGATAAGCTCATGGAAATATTTTGAGCCAGTTTTTTATCATATTTATAAAAGTAAATCAATAGAATAAAAACAAAAAATGCAGTCACAGTTAAATAAATGCCATTTATCCATCTATTCCTTCTTTTTTATTTATGAGTTGGGGATGTGATATTTTAATAAACCCTCACATTTTCAAAAGAAGATGGATTGATTTTAATTGAAAAAATGAAGGAAAACGATTTTCTTGCGATCATACAAGCAACTTCAATGCTGGGAAAATTGGGCTACTATTTCCCAGCATTCCTCACTGATTGAGGAAAGTCCGATGGTTTCTAAAAACGAATCGATATTAGAACAATTAAATCAAATTTAATTACATACCAAATTTAATATATCTCAATTTAACGCTTAAAAACCTCTCAAATGAAAAAACTTTTATTTTTTGTACTGCCCGGATTGTTGCTTTTATTTAATAGCTGCGACAAAAACGAATCTGCCTTTATGGAGCAACCTGATGTTCTGAAAATTGACAGCACCCTAATCACTATAGATTTTGCCCAATACTCCATGTTAGGTGATCGGGTTCATTTCATTATTGCTGATGAAGATGGTACGATCATAAAATCAGTGGAGTATAAAGATGGCACTTCGCCATTTAAAATCTACTCCAAAAGTCAGTTCGATAAAGAACGCGTTAATGTATTCATGGTTCGCATCCCCTCAGAAAAAAGTTCGATTGCTAGCGTGTTCGCTTATTTACAGGTTAAGAAAGGCGGCATTTGGACAAATCGAAATTCGGAAAAGCCCCAGAAACCTTACACTTTCCCACTCAAATTTCAGTTAATGCCGGGTTCTATCTTTGATAAGATGACATTTAGTACCGATATAACGGGAAGTGGACCCTTTTCTCTAGCAGACTCCGGATTTTTGAAATCAGTGCAGTCTAGTTACTCCGACGGTAGCAAAATTTTCGTCCAGGTGAAAAAAAACAACCAGGTTCTTTATAATTTCCTCGATATTACAAAGGGGACAAAAGATTTTATTTTAGATGTAGCACAATGCACGAAGATTTCATCATCCAAAACCATTACTAATCCCGGTACTGATCTGCAAATGCTCTCCTACGCAATCCCAGATACCAATTTCAGAAACCGGTATTATTTAGGATCTGGGCGTTCTTTTAGTAATCAGTTGGAGTATTTTTATCCGTCCGAAAAGTTTCAAAAATATTGGACGCTAATTATTTACGATAAAAATGACCTCAGCTACTGGCATTCGTTTTTTGAAACAGAGATCCCGGACAAGGTTAAACCGTTTGACATCGCGTTTTCTATCGGGGGAGAATACCTCACCAATTTTAAACCAGAAGTAAGCGGTAAATTTGATTATTATGATGCAAGATTTATTGACGAAAAAAGTACTTTCGCAACAACAATCCATTCCCCTTCATCGGCGCACTACTCAGATATTAAGTTCCCCGATTTTTCGAAATGTATTAAATCCATGAAATTTGATTTCAGCACGCAAAAAATCACTGAATTTAATGTGCACCAGATAGACAATTTTGACGAAAAAAAATTCTTTTATCAAACTTATAATAGTTTCGGTAGCACATCAAGTAACGCAAAAGCAGTTTTGAAACGTTATCAGTAAATAAGGTAGTTACTCTTCTTCTAAAAATATTTTGACGCAATTTTCGAAGAAGCAAATGTAAGGGTTCAGTATTTTACATGACCTTACAGATTACTTGCCAAAATTCAAGCAACAAGCAGTAAGAACGTCTCCTCGAAAACGGCCTCAAAGAATTTAGAATCTTGAGGCCGTTTCGATTTACACACCTCGGTGCTGCGAGCGAATACATTTAGTTCGCCAGTTCGAGGCTATCGTTCAAATCATTGATAAGTGCCGAGGCGCCGGGGCATTCCCCACTTCATCAATTATACTTCCCCAGCTTATACCCTTTATGCAAAATCAGGAAACTTGCCCGTTCTTCCCGTTTAAACGGAATGTCCCAGTTTCCCTGATAGGTGATTTTAGTGGGAAGCAGGGTTTGCTCGCTGCCAAAATA
>JBGTBV010000150.1:0-21617 GCA_041749185.1 Daejeonella sp.
AGTACTTCGGGTAGTTCGTTGATCAGTTTTCTGGCCTGGCGATAAGTGGATTTGGCCGGGGCCGGACTAAAAGCGCCTGCCTTGAACTTTGGAGTACGGATAAAAGCCGTTTTCTTACCAATTACCGCCTGAAATATGGCGGTTGAATTGTGATAAGACATGCCCAGCGAGATGAGCATGGCCATGGGGAAGATCTTAACGATTTTTAATACAGCTTCGCCGAATTTCTTTTTCTCAAGCCGTATGGTGGTAAAGCAATACAGAAAGTTGATGAGAAACACCGAGAACAGCAGGGTGTTCAATTTGAAATAGAGGTTAAATTCCGGCGAAAGGTTTTTCACAAACATCGCGGGAACGCTGAGTATACTGCTTAACAGAATAAATATGTAAATGTAATTGCTAAGCAGATGGAAAGAGCCGAACATTTTTACGGCAAGCGGCAGATCGCAGCGCCACAAATCGCCCAAAATTTTCCTGGAGGTTTCAATGCCTCCCTTAATCCAACGGAATTGCTGGGTACGCACGGCGGAAAGCAAAAAGGGTAGTTCTGCAGGGGTTACAATTTCCGGGCAATAGCGCAGTTTCCAGCCTTTCATTTGGGCCCGGTAACTCAGGTCGAGATCTTCGGTAAGCGTATCAAACTGCCAGCCGCCAGAATCGGTAATGCAGCTTTTGCGCCAGATGCCTGCCGTGCCGTTAAAGTTGATAAACATGCCGCTCTTATCACGCCCTTCCTGATCAATCAAAAAGTGCCCGTTCAGGCCGAGCTCCTGCACGCGGGTAAGCCAGGATTGCGATGCGTTGATATGGCCCCAGCGGGTTTGCACCAGACCGGTATCCTTGCTTGAAAAATAGGGAAGGGTTTTGAGCAAAAAGTCGGGGGCGGGAATAAAATCGGCATCGAAAATAGCCAGAAAATCGCCCTTCGCACTTTCTAAGCCTTCCTGTAAAGCACCAGCCTTAAATCCACGACGGTTGCTGCGCTGTAAAAGCTGAATGTTGAAGCCCCGGCTTTTTAGCTCATCTACTTTCCTTTTGCAAATAGCCGAGGTTTCATCGGTAGAATCGTCAAGCACCTGTATTTCCAGTTTTTGTTTAGGATAGTCAAGACAGGCAACCGCATCAAGCAGGCGTTCTATAACATACTTCTCATTATAAAGCGGCAGTTGTACCGTTATCAGCGGAAGCTCTATTCTCTGCAGCGATTCATTCTTTTTATCGCGGTTGCGGAAAAACACCACCAGCAGCGATAACTGCCCGATGCTGAAAAGTATGATAAAAAATACCGACAGCGAATAAAGTGTCAGTACTGCGATCTCCCACATAAGGTTGTAAAATTATAAATTTTTAAAAATGGTGAAGAGGATCTTATAGCCCGCAAGTATCGTTCCCTTAACCGTGCCCGACACTTTGCTGATGCCGATACGTTTGCGGTAACTTACCGGAATTTCCACGCACCTTAAACCGAGTTTGGCGGCTTTAACCTGCATCTCCACCGTCCAGCCGAAGGTTTTATCCTGCATGTTGATCTTTGTCAGCGCTTTCCAGCTCACGGCCCTGAAAGGCCCGAGGTCTGTAAAGCTGATATTGTAAAACAGTCTGATTAAGCGTGTTGCCAGCCAGTTTCCAAATATCTGCTGCGGCAGCATGGCGCCTTTTTGCCTGTTTTCGCTTACGCGTGAGCCAATTACCAGATCGGCTGTATCTTCCAGTAAGGGCTTAATGAGTAATTCCATCTCCTGCGGGAAATCAGAATAATCGCCATCGAGGAATACAACCAGATCGCCCTCGGTTGCCTTGTCCTTCAGGTATTCTATCGCTTTTAAACAGGCCCTGCCATATCCTTTCTGATTTTCTGTAAGCACCGTGGCGCCTTCATCTTCGGCAGCCATTGCCGTATCATCGGTTGAACCGTTGTTCACTACAATAATTTCGGTTATCAGATGTTTGGGAATGTCGCGGATCACTTTGCCAACGGACGTACTTTCGTTAAAAGCCGGGATGATGACGTAGATTTTGGGCGGATACATGATTAACAACCCATGGGCAAGTTAAATACAATAACTTGCGTTAAAACTTCTGATGAATCAGGTCTGGAATAGGCTATGGTCAAATATATTTCGCTAATATCATGATATAGAGCAGCGCTATTAAAAACGTTGTTGATAAATAAAAGTTTAAGCATTTCTGGTGAGTACTTGTTAACGTATTCTGCAAGTTCTTTTTCTGAATAATCGGGGAATCGGTTTCTTTGCTCATCAGAATACTTCAATATTTTAAAATAGTCTTCTTTTTGATTTATTGGAAGCTCCAGGCTGATGTAGTGCTTCCATTCTAAAAGATCCCAATGTGGTCCTTCATCCGAAATGGATAAAGTTGTACGATAGTGTTGCGTTATTTTTATGATTTGGACAGAGTCTTTAATTTTAAAAACCATTCCTTCAGGCGTTTCTCCCAATTCAGCATTAAAGAATAAGCTATCAGCTTTTTGCCAAATTTCGAAATAATTGGGATCAAGTTTCCAATCTGTGAAAACCAGAGTGAGGTCCTTAGCTCTGATTTCTAAAGGAATATCCTGACCGTTCGTTTCAGAAATAAGAATAAAAATGGCAAAAAAAGCGAGGAAGTAAAATTTCATTTAGCCGGAAATGTCGCTTCGGTTTTTAAAATATCTAAAGCGTACTTTGACGCAGCCAATATTTGCTCCTTTGAAAGATGAGGGTGGGCTTCTAAAATTTGTTCGTAAGATTCGCCCGCTACTAATTTTTCCAAAATCAGTTCAACAGTGATGCGTGTTCCTTTAATCACTGGTTTTCCTACCATGATATCTGGGTTAATTCCGATTAATGATGCCAGATTCTTATCCATAAACAAAATTACTAAAATTTAATGTTTGCCTTTCTAAGTTAAATCCTCTTCCGTTTTCAACCTTCTATCTTTCAAACCTTAGCGTCTTCCGGCCTCAAATATTTATCAAACCGCCCTTCTTCCGCTAAATTTTCTAGTTTTAAAACTCCCCGCGGACAAACCGTGGCGCAAATACCGCAACCTACGCATGAGGCCCGGATTACGTTCTGGCCCTTCTGCGCATAGGCCCGTACGTCTATGCCCATTTCGCAATAGGTGGAACAATTGCCGCATGATATGCACTGCCCGCCGTTAGTAGTAATTCTAAATTTGGATTTAAAGCGCTGGAAAATGCCCAGTATAGCCGCCATGGGGCAACCAAAGCGGCACCAAACCCGTGCGCCCATTAGCGGATAAAATCCGGTGCCGATAACACCCGAGAAAATTGATCCGATAAAAAAACCGTACCACTGCGCCATGGGCCCGGAAACCGTTCCCAATATGGTTCCGCCTTTTACCGAGTTTAACCAGAGTACCGCGGTAGTAATTACAATAATTACGAGAATAGAGTAGATAAGTACCCGCTCGATTCGCCAGGCTTTTAATGATTTATCCGATAGATGGCGGAAAGGGTCGCCGGCGGTTTCTGCCAGTCCGCCGCAACCGCAAACCCAGGAGCAGTACCAGCGTTTGCCGTAATTATAGGTTAAAATTGGGGTAACTATAAAAATCATCATTGCTCCCCAGAACACCATAAAGAAACCGATGTTGCCCGAAGATATCAGAGCGCCTACATCATCTGGAAACAGGTAGGAATATTTGAGCGGCCAGAAATATGAAAAATAAAATTCGGGTTGATTCAACTTGATCAGAAATGCCGGAATCAGGAAAGCGAACCCCAATTGAAAAAACATGACTGAGCAGGTGCGGATAATCTGGTAGCGATTATTTTTATACTTCGCGATAAAGCGGATGCCCATTACCAAAATGGCGAGCGTGTAAAACATCCCGTATAAAAACCATTGATTGGCTTTTTCTCCGCGTAGCAGGAAACTCAGGCCGTCGGTCATCCGGATCAGACCTTCCAGCAACCAAGGAAACCAGTATAATACAATGTAAAATCCGGTAATCAGAATGGCAATCCCCCAGGCAACACTGCCGCGGGTGGTTGCAGGCCGTTGCATAATGCCGTTATTTTTTATCCCCGGAAGGGCTGTAAAATAAGGCAAGGAGTAAAATAAACCGCCGCTGATGGTCAAGCCTAAAATAAGCAGCAGAAAGGTTAGCGGATATTGGCTGCCCATTCCGAATGCAGCTATCAGGGTTATAAGTAATGCCAGGGCGATGCAGGTGGCCCCAAGCTTATGCATCGGATGGGTTTCAGAAGGGTCGGCTATTGATAACGAGACCTGATCATTCATGATATTACGTTTTTTTGTTAATTATTTTGAGCTGAGTTTCCGTGTGCTTGATGCGAGAAGAATTTCGCCTCGGCGAATTTTTATATTAATGCTGTTCTGCGTTATGCGTTTTATATTGGATGAAAGCGTTAAAGGCGTTTAAAATATTTTTGTAATGCGGTTTTGAAAATTCGGGATCGAACCAACCCGATTTCAGTTCGCTGATGCATTCCTCAACCGGTTTTTTATGGCGTATCCAATTATCTGCTATCGTTTGCCGGAAACGCAGGCCGAAAAAATTCATTCCCACTAAATTGCGATTTTGCTTGCTGAATGTGGCTCTGAAGGCTTTCTGCCCGTCGGGATGTTCCCAGTAAAAGGTTTCTTCGCCCTCGTCAAGCTCCGGAAAAACCATACCGTAGGTTTGGTATTCTATGTCCAGAAATTTGGCAGAATTAAACCAGATTCCCCGTTCGTAAGCGGTTCTGTTACCGCAAATGGTCTTTGCCAGAGCTTCTGCCTGCATTTTGCCGGTATACCAGAGCTGTTCAACCGGTGGCGACTTTTTAGCGGGCTGCCTAAACTCCGCACAATCGCCGGCGGCGTAAACACCCGGAATATTCGTTTCCAGATACTCATTGACCAGGATGCCGCGTTTGCACTCTATTCCACTGTTTGCGATAACTTCCAAATTGGGCGAAACGCCAGCGGTTAAACCTACAAACTGGCAATTAATCTCATCGCCCGAAAGGGTAGTTACACTTTTTACCCGGCCTGCGTCATCGGCGTTTATTTGTTTTAAGCCGCTTTCTAAAAGCAGGTTGATGTGATGACTTAAGATGTGCCGGTTGATCAGTTTGGCTTCTTCTTCGGGAAGCACGTTAGACCAATAGTTTTTTTCTCTTACCAGGAAATGTACTTTTATATCTCTGCTCGCTAACATTTCGGCCATTTCAATGCCAATTAGCCCGCCGCCAACAATTACGGCTTCAGAAATTCCACGGGTATTTTGTTCCATCAGCTCCAGATCCTGAAAGGAGTATAAGCCCTGTACCCCGGTTAAATCTTGCCCCGGCCAGTCAAACTTATTTGATTTTGATCCGGTGGCGATAACCAGTTTGCTGTAATGTACCATCCGACCATCTGATAAAGTGATTGCTTTAAATTCAGGACCGATAAACTGAACGAGCCCTTTTATTAGTTTGATGCGGTTTTTTTGCCAGAACCAGTCTTCGTAAGGCTTGGTATGTTCATATTTCATATGGCCCATGTAGATGTACATGAGGGCGGTTCTGGAAAAAAAATGCTCGGTTTCTGACGATATAACCGTAATCTCTGTAGAAGAGTCGGTTTTGCGAATGTTTAATGCGGTGGTGATTCCGGTAATCCCGTTTCCAATAATAACTACATGCATACGGTTGTTATAAAAGTTGTGTTAAAAACTGATCGCCAGAAGGCTCCTGATTATTTAATCAAGAACCTGCTCTGTAAATGTATTTAAATAAACCAGCAATGATAAAGCTGCGCTCTTAAATTAAATCCAGTTACGCAATTTGTATCCAACAAGATTTTCAATAATTCAGTTCAACTCTTCATGGCGATGCTTTTTATAAAGTGGATTTAGCGGCTTAAGCGGCTGGGATAAAAGGTAGACGGCAGTGCCTTTTTCCCGTGCGTAAATGTTTTTTACTTCGGCAATCTTTTCGATCTTGTTAAAATATTCCTGCAGGTCGTCCGGGTATTCATCATCAATGGTTATAAAGAACTCAGGATTTATTTCTTCCGGAGACCACAGCGCATAGCTGCTGTTTAAACACACCGCGGGAGGCAGCCCATATTTTCTCCGATAGTGATCTATTGCGCCGGCCTGACCGTAATTATTCGCAAAAATTGTAGTGACACTGCGTTTGCCGGACGGCACACGAATGTAAGCTTCGGCCGCCCCGCGGGCTAATTCTTCCCAGCCCAACATATCGGCATAATCCTGAGTGGTGGCGTGCATTTTTTGGTCTTCCCATTTCAGGGGAAATTTCAAACCTAATTTCTTGGCAGAGAAGTCGAAAAACTGAAGGGTACTGTTAAACGGCAATAACGGAATGGCAATGGGAATAAAAAGAATGTTCGGTACAAAGATGAGCAACAACAGCGCATATCTGAGCATCGGCGTTACCGGCGAAAGAATTCTGCTTAGGGCGATGCCTCCAACGGCAAACAACACCGGGTAGGCACCAAAACTGTAATAGGATTTTCCGTGAAGGAAAATAAGCATTGCGATAACCAGCAGGTAAGCAAACGCCAGGAAGCGGTATTTCTTGAGCGAGCCGGAGACAAGCAGGTAGAAAAATCCACACAGCCAAACCACGCCGGTTGCGGCATGAATTAGAAGTTGCTCGAATAAAAAGTCTGCTGGTTTTATATTGATTAGCTGTGTTTCGTTCAGTTCGGCCATGTGCCGGATAACGGGTAGCTGATGGTTAACCTGCCAGAGTAAATTGGGTAAAAACAAAATCAAGGCGATTAACGCGGCCAGGAGCCAGCTTTTGTTCAACAATAGCTTACGCCGCGGAGATAACAGTAAAGCCACTATCAGCGCTGCCAGATACAAAGCGAGCGTGTATTTGTTGAGCATCCCGAAGCCAGCGGTAAACCCAAGGCCTATCAGGTACGCAGTTTGGCGGGTTTTTAAATAGCTGATGATTAAATATGCAGAGAGCAGCCAGAAAAATTGGTCGAACACAACCGGTTGGAGCAAGTAGCCGGAAGCTAAAAACGCGGGCGATAACATTACCGCGGCGCAGGCGAGAAAAATGGCCAGGCGCTTGCCGCCGAGGGTGAGCACGGTTAGGCCGGTCAAGTAAACAATCAGCGAACCAAAAACGGTTGAAATGATACGGGCTCCGAATACGCTATCGCCAAAAACGGCTGATGAAACCCAGGCAACACCTGCTATAAAGGGGGGAACTTCACTAAATCCCCAGTTTAAATGCTCGCCAAGGGCGAGGTAGAGCAACTCATCGCGGTGAAATCCATAATTGCTGTTGGCCAGAAAATGAAGGGCGATCTTCACAAACGTGAGTAGAAGTACAAGCAAATACTCTTTTCTGTAGTGCTTATAAAATGACATCATGCCATAGTTAATCAACTAAACTACATAAAAAAGCCCTGCGTTGCAGCAAGGCTCAATTATTAATTAATGGGAGGGTGCGGTCGCAGAAACCCTCCGGATATCGGCACCTAATGCTCTCAGGCGAATGTCTATATCCTGATAACCTCTTTCTATCTGTTCAATATTATGAATAACGGAAGTCCCGCTGGCAGATAAGGCAGCAATTAATAAAGACACCCCAGCCCGGATATCAGGGGAGGTCATTTCTATACCTTTTAATTTCACCTTTTTATCCAGGCCAATAACCGTTGCCCGGTGCGGATCGCAGAGAATGATCTGCGCACCCATATCAATAAGTTTATCTACAAAAAATAGTCGGCTCTCAAACATTTTTTGGTGGATGAGCACATTCCCCTTTGCCTGGGTGGCCACAACCAGCATAATACTGAGCAGATCTGGTGTAAAACCCGGCCATGGGGCGTCGGCCAATGTCATTATTGAGCCATCAATAAAGGTTTCTACTTCATAATGCTTTTGGGAAGGGATAAAAATATCATCTCCACGCAACTCGAATTTTATCCCGATTTTTTTAAAAACTTCGGGAATCATTCCCAGCTCATTATACTGAACATTTTTTATGGTGATTTCAGATTCCGTCATGGCGGCCAGACCAATGAACGAGCCGATTTCAATCATGTCGGGCAGCAGGCGGTGTTCTGTTCCGCCGAGTTTACGCACGCCTTCTACCGTTAGCAAATTAGAGCCGATACCAGAAATTTTGGCGCCCATCCGGTTCAGCATTTTGCAAAGCTGTTGCAAATAGGGTTCGCAGGCGGCATTGTAAATGGTCGTGGTTCCGCTGGCCAGCACTGCGGCCATCAATACGTTTGCGGTTCCGGTAACAGAAGCTTCATCAAGCAGAATATATGCGCCTTTAAGATTGCTGGCGTCTACATTAAAAAAATTCGATTTTGCATCGTAATCAAATCGGGCACCTAATTTTTCAAATCCCAAAAAGTGGGTATCTAACCGGCGCCTACCAATTTTGTCGCCGCCGGGCTTGGGTATGGCGGCTTTGCCGAAACGGCCAAGCAGCGGCCCAACAATCATAATAGATCCGCGTAAACTGCCTCCTTTAGCTTTAAATGTTTCCGATTTAAAAAAATCAAGATTGATATCGCGGGCAAGGAAGCTGTAAGTGTCTTTCTCCAGCCGCTCAACCACTACTCCCAAATCAGCAATCAGCTCAATTAATTTATTTACATCCTTAATATCGGGGATATTGCTTATTGTTATTTTTTCTTCGCTTAACAGAACGGCGGCAATAACCTGTAATGCCTCATTTTTAGCCCCTTGCGGGATAATTTCGCCTTTTAATGGTTTGCCGCCGGTAATTTCAAATGCGTTCATCTATCGTAATATTATCTTATTTCTGGATTTACCTTTTTTTTCATGAGAAAATCTGTTTGTAAATCGCCTCCTAAATTAAATATATGGCTACCAAATTTTTCAAATCCCCAGTGTTCATAAATTTTGTTGGCCTTTTCGTTTTTTTCCCATACCCCCAGCCAGATTATTTCAAAACTGTGTTCCCGGGCAATGTTCGTTACCTGTTCAAGCATCAAACGGGCAATTCCCAATCCCTGATACTTTTTCAGAATGTAAATGCGCTCCAGTTGCAGGCATCTATAATTTTTCAATTGCGAATGATCCTCATCGCTATTAAAGATGATTTTAAAAAAGCCGGCCGGATCGCCCCTGTGGTCAGCAATAAAAAACTGGTTAGACGGATCCAGAAACTCAAGCTCAATTACCGGGAAAACGTGTTGCAGAGAAAGATGTTTTTCAAAATTTGCCGGATTATTTTGAGTTGAAAACGATTCTGTAAAAGTAATCCGACCGAGCTCTGTTAGTAAGCCGATGTCTTGAGTAGTTGCCGGCCTGATGGTAATGCTGCTCACCCCACTAATTAATAGCGTTTTCCGCCGGCATTGGTGTTACGCTGACGGTTGTTATTTTGGTTGTTATTACGATTGCTGTTGCGGTTTTTATTCGTCTGATTGGAATTTCTGGGGCGGTTTGTTACGGGTGCCGTCCGAACTTCAATCCGGTTTAAATTTACATTTTCTTCAAGCTGTAAATCGCCGTTAGACATTTCTCTCAAGTCTTTAATGATGGTCTCATCGGCTACGGTATCTTTATTCCAGGTAACGTAGGCCATTTTCATAAAGTTCGCAATCGCCTGAATCATGTGCTGTTTTCTGGCAGGCTCCTCTATCGCCCTTGCCTTGCTAATCATAAGCTCGACCGTTTTGCCGTAGTGCTTATAGCGTATACGCTGCTGCGGATAGCTTAAAGGCGCAGGTTTAAACCGGATTGCGTCCTCCGATGGCTTTGGGTATGGGGAATCCACATCAATCTTAAAATCTGAGATAATGTGCAGATGATCCCATAGCTTATGTTTAAAATCAGCAACATCACGCAAGTGCGGATTTAAAAATCCCATTAAATCAATAACAACTTGTGCGTAACGGTTGCGTTCATCTTTGGTGGGCAATTCAACGATGTATTTGACCATATTTTGAACATTCCGGCCATATTCGGCAAGTATTAATTTTTTTCGGGTGGTATTGTAATCAAAAGTCATTTTTGTGGTCTATTATTTTTTTGGGGATGCCTTTATTTTCTAATTGAGTTGGACTTAGCTTGCGGTTTAATTAATATGGGAGCAACAGCCGCGGTTGGGGTTTGAAGGAACCTGTCCGATTCAACCGGCTAAATATAGGTGATAATACAATAACGTTAAAATCTACGGGATAACTAATTTTAAGTCTAATCGAAAATTAAAGCTCGTCAAGGTCAGATAGGCTTTATTTACCCCATTATTTTCATTAAATTTAGTTAATCAATGTATTTAATTCATTTAAATTTAGCGTTATGGCACACCTGCATTTTCCTCACCTGCATTTCCCCCATATTTCTAAAAGCAGCGTTTTTTACGCTTTGGCGATAATTCCCGGGGGCTTAATTATTTACACTCTCTATATGATTTTCAAAGGGATTGTAAATGGAAATCTAAGCTTTTAGCTTGCAAAGAAGAGCTTAACAGCGTTTAACAAAAGGAAATTTTCGGCTGGTTAAGATACTATTCTCAGCTTCGCGAATTTAAGCAGGAGTTGTTTCTGCCCCAAATCCTTAAAAAAGATAGTGGCTTTCAGATCCGGCCGGTTTCCTTCCAGCGTTAAAACCTTACCAAAACCAAACCGTTCATGTTCTACTTCCATGCCGGTTTGTAATTTTGAAGTATCGCTCGGTGCGAAACCCTCGCTTGGAACATGGGCCTTGGGCAACATTGATGTTGTTTTTACGGTAGCGGCTGGTTTCGGTTTGCTAAAAGATTCTTTTTGCTGCCAGGCAGAACGTTCGTTATCAAAAAATGGGTTGCCCGTTGGTTTCTGCTGCGGTTTAAAATCAAGTTCCAGATATTTAGCGTCTATTTCGTCAAGAAAGCGGCTGGGCTCGCAACTGGTTAAAGTTCCCCATCTGTAACGGGATGTGGCGTAAGAAAGCGTTAACTTTTTGCCCGCCCGGGTTGTAGCAACATAAAACAACCGCCGCTCCTCCTCCAGATCAGTCCGCGAATTGAGAGCCATTTGCGAGGGGAATAAATTTTCTTCAAGCCCAACCACATATACGTTATCAAATTCCAAACCTTTTGCCGAGTGAATGGTCATCAGCGATACGGTGTCGGCATTCGGATTCTTATCATTATCGTCATTTGTGAGCAACGCCACATCCTGCATAAAAATATCAAGACCGCGTTCTTCAATGTCTTCCCGCTCACTAAATTCTTTTATCGCGTTAAGCAGTTCCTGAATATTTTCATACCTGCTTAAGCCTTCAATAGATTTATCGGAATATAGATCTTTTAGCAAACCCGAATGCTGCGCAATGTGAAGTGCGGTATCATACGCGGTGTGAGACTTCGCCATCACCTGGAAGCTCTGGATGAGGGTAGAAAAAATGCTTACGGCCCCCGCGGTACGGTTATCCAGGTAACGGGGAGCATTGCAGATGATATCCCAGATAGTAAGATTTTGCTGATCTGCCGCAATCATTATACGTTCAACAGAGGTATCTCCAATTCCCCTTCGCGGATAGTTGATAACCCGTTTTATGGCTTCTTCATCATTCGGGTTAAACGTTAGCCGGAAGTAAGAAATCAGATCTTTAATTTCCTTGCGTTGATAGAATGAAAGGCCACCGTAAATTTTATAGGGCAAATTTAATTTACGCAAGGCCTCCTCCATTGACCGAGATTGCGCATTTGTTCGATACAGGATTGCGAAGTCATGATAGAACGACCCTTTATTGGCCCGTTCCTGGGCAATAGATTCAGCTACGGTTTTGCCTTCTTCATTATCGCTGAAAGATCGCGATACCTTAATTTTATCGCCGGTTTCGTTTTCAGAAAATACGTTTTTTTGAAGCTGATTTTTATTATTGGCAATAATGCTATTGGCTACATTTACAATATTCTGCGTTGAACGATAGTTCTGTTCCAGCTTGAATACTTTCAGATCAGGGTAATCTTTTTCAAAATTGAGGATGTTTTGGATATTGGCGCCACGAAAGGCATAAATGCTCTGCGCATCATCTCCCACCACACAAATATTTTCATTGATTGCCGCCAGCCTTTTCACAATCAGGTATTGGGAGAAATTTGTATCCTGATACTCATCCACCATCAGAAATTTAAATTTGTTCTGATATTTATACAGCACATCGGGATGTTCCCGCAGCAGCACGTTAGTTTTAAAAAGCAGGTCGTCAAAATCCATCGCCCCAGCCTTAAAACACCGCTGTGTATATAGCTGATAGAGTTCGCCGAGCTTTCCACGACCGGTTGAAAAATCTTCAGCCTGAATATTTTCGTTTTGGAGGTATTCGGCAGGCGAGATCAGGTTATTTTTAGCGTTCGATATCCGGTTGAAAACAAAGTTGGCGTTGTACAACTTATCGTCAAGTTGCTGCTCTTTCAAAATCGCTCTAACAAGGCTTTTGCTGTCGTCGGTATCGTAGATGGTAAAATTAGAAGGATACCCTATTTTAGACGCCTCAACCCGTAAAATCTTGGCAAATACCGAGTGAAATGTACCCATCCAGATATTTTTCGCTTCCGATCCTACCACCCGCATAATACGCTCCCGCATTTCTTTGGCGGCCTTGTTGGTAAAGGTCAAAACCAGAATGTTGAATGGGTCTACACCTTTCTCTATCAGGTGGGCAACGCGGCAGGTAATTACCCTGGTTTTTCCAGAACCTGCGCCCGCTACAATCATTACAGGGCCCTGGGTTTGCTTAACTGCTTCTTGTTGTGAAGGGTTTAAACCATCTAAATAATTCAAAATTTACTCCTTTTTGGTGGACCGCTAAATTAGCAAAGAGATTCGAGACGGGAGGTTAATGTTTAAAAATCCGCCTTTTTAGGAATGCAGACTGTGCTTCTGGTTATTATTTAAAGTCTCGTTGATGTTCAAAATTTTCTCATCAATATCTTTAACGCAAACCTGCAATTGCTCCATTAATTCTTCCTGATCGATCAGATTGTCGGCTTCTAAAATCAATAAGCCCTTAATTGTAGCCACTGGACTTCGGATTTGATGCGACAAATGCGAGGAGTATTCAGAGAGCTTGTTGTTTTTAATCTTCAGGTCGCGGGTACGTTCATCTATTACTTCTTCCAGCGTGTGATTTAGTCGGTCAAGGTCTTCTTTTTGCTGAGAAATCTCCTGATTAAGCACCAGCAATTGCTGATTGGTTTTGGTTGATTTTCTGTTGTTCCTGATAAGTAGAAAAATAGCGAAAATAGATAAAGCTGCAACCGCTGTACTGGCCCAAAGCAATGTTTTAGCATACTTTTGTTCCAGAATGATCCGGTCGTTTTCCAACTGCCGGGCTTGCTGCCGGTATTGTTTATCACGAAGGGTGAGCTTTATAGATTCATTGTTTTTATACGTCAGACTGTCCTGGGTGTATATCTGTTTAAGGTAACCCAAAGCCGCACGGTAATTTTTCTTACGATTTTCCAGCTCATACTGGGTAAAGGTGTAATCATACAATAGGCGGGTATCATTTATTAACTTGGAATAAGTTATACCTTCTTCAATGGATTTTTCTGCCGCCGCGTAGTCTCCTTGGGCAATGTAAACTGAAGATAAGGTCAAATTACCGCTTGCAATCAGAAAGTTCTCATCATTTTCCTTTGCTCTGATGAGTGCCTGTTTTAAAAATCTTTCGGATTCAGACAATTGATTTAGTCTGTAATACGCCACTCCAATATTTTGCATGCTTTGAGTTACGCCGGTAAAGTTTTCTACGGCTGAAAAAATCTCCAGACTTTTCTGATAACTTGTTAAAGCTTTTTGATACAGCTGTTTTTTCTGATAAACCGTGCCAATATTCAAGTTAAGTCCGGCTATCAATCCTTTAATGTCAAGTTCTTGGGCAATTTCGAGTGATTTGTAGAAATATTCCAAACTCCGGTCATAATCTATACTTATATAAAGGTTGCCGATGTTGTTGTTCACCATCGCTTCGCCTTTTTTGTTTTTGGACTTCTTGAAATTGCTTAATGAATTTAGATAAGATTCGATTGCGCTTTCGCTGTCGTTTTGATAAGATTGCCCGATACCGATTACCCGATACGCCTCAGCAATCCCATCAACGTATTTTATTTTCTGAGCTAATTTTAACGCTTTTCTGCCGGTGGAAATCGTTTGTTTGGAGTCAATAAGCCTGTTTTCATAGGCCAGTTTGTTTAATTTGACCACCTCCGCAGTGTCAGTAATTAAAGGACTTATTTTTTGTGAATAGGTGGTTTTGCTGAAGAATAGCAAAAAAATACAAAATAGGATATACCTCATTTAAAGCAATCGTCTTAAAAACGTAAGGTTACATATAATGAGTGAATTTGCCAAAAAGGTTTTCTAATAATGATAGTGGCCTGAAATAAATTTATTTCCAATCAACTAACCCATATTTATCGCCTTCTTTAGTGAACAATTTGCCGGTCCTGCGGCTGAGAATTGAGGCCACAGATGAGCGTGTGCTCGGCTCGCCCGCTAACTCGGGCACGCGAGACACAACTTCCGTTACTATTTCATTGGCAGTCATCAATTTGCCGGAATCCTGAAGTATTTGAACGATCTTTTTTGACCAGGGGAGGACCTCAAAACTTTGATCGCCGGTATTTTTAGTGGAAGCGTTAGTTATGTCTTTGCTGTACTTTTGGAGAAAATTTTTATGTTCAGCTAACTCTGATAGTAGGGGGTTAATTATGCTGTTTATTTCAATAATTCGATTATCTATCGCCCGGATAAGTAATTGAAGTTGTATATCTGTTAACTTTACTGACATATATTAGCTAACCAAATATAGATTTTTTTGCTGTTGGTTAACAAAAAATATAAATAATTTTTGGATGTTTAGATAATCTTATATATTTGGTTAACAAAATTTACAAATTAATTCACTCTCAAACGCTCTTAAAATGAAAAAATTAGTATTAGCCGTTATCGCCGTGGCCATGATTTCTGTATCCAGCTGCAAAAAAGACCAAGGCGCAACTCCCGAAGCCAACAGCGCCGTTAAAGTATTGGATAAGAAAGACACTGCTCAGTGGGATTAACTCGAAAACTCACTTGGCCTGATGAGTAGAACCAATAGCCCGCTGAGTTTTTAATAGCCATCCTTGAACCAACACCTGTTAATAGATTTATATATTTGTTTCAGCATTGAAACCCGATGACCTGCATCCCAGGGCATCGGGCTTCATCAAGTTTAAAATTAAATTGATGAAAATGGATGAAATAAAGAAATATGTAGACGAGAACAGGCAGCGCTTTTTAGATGAGTTATTTGATCTGCTGCGCTTCCCGTCCGTAAGTGCCGACCCGAAATATAAATCAGACGTATTAAAAACCGCTGATTTTGTTGCCGCGAAGTTAAAAGAAGCCGGTGCCGATCAGGTTAAAGTTTATGAAACCTCGGGCTACCCGATTGTTTACGGCGAAAAACTTATTGACAGCGCTAAACCCACAGTTTTGGTTTACGGCCACTATGATGTGCAGCCGCCGGATCCGTTGGAACTTTGGAAAACCCCACCTTTTGAACCCACCATTCGCGACGGTAAAATTTTCGCCCGCGGAGCATGTGATGACAAAGGGCAATTTTATATGCATGTTAAGGCATTCGAATTGATGATGAACACCGATTCGCTTCCTTGCAACATAAAATTTATGATTGAAGGTGAGGAGGAGGTAGGTTCAAACAACTTATCAGCTTTCGTAACCGAAAATAAGGAATTACTCAAAGCCGATGTGGTATTGATCTCGGATACTTCCATGCTGAGCCTGGAGCATCCATCCTTAGAAACCGGTTTACGTGGCCTGGCTTACCTCGAAGTAGAGGTAACCGGACCCAACCGTGATTTACATTCTGGTGTATATGGAGGTGCGGTGGCGAATCCGGCAACGGTACTGGCCAAAATGATTGCCTCTTTGCATGACGAGAACAATCACATTCAGATACCAGGTTTTTATGATGATGTGCAAGCCCTGACGGAATCGGAACGCGATGAGCTCAATATGGCGCCCTACGATGAGCAGGATTATAGCGAAGATCTGGGGGTTGAGGAGCTTTGGGGAGAAAAAGGATACACTACCCTTGAACGCACCGGAACCCGCCCAACCTTAGAAGTAAACGGCATTTGGGGAGGTTACATCGGAGAGGGCGCAAAAACCGTTTTGCCTTCTAAAGCCTCTGCCAAAATATCCATGCGGCTGGTTCCCAATCAGCAATCAGAAAAAATCACCAAATTGTTTACGGAACATTTCAAAAGTATTGCCCCAAAATCTGTGAAAGTAAAAGTTACAGCTCACCATGGTGGCGAGCCGGTTGTAACGCCAACAGACAGTATCGCTTACCGGGCAGCTCAAAAAGCTATCGCCGATTCGTTCGGGAAAGACCCCATACCCACTCGCGGAGGCGGGAGCATCCCAATTGTTGCCTTATTTGAAAAGGAGCTTGGCATTAAAACGGTATTGATGGGATTTGGTCTTGACAGCGATAATCTGCATTCTCCGAATGAAAAATACGATATCGCGAACTTCTATAAAGGGATAGAAACCATTCCCTTATTTCACAAATACTTTGCCGAATTGAGCCTTTAATTCAACTATCCGCAGGAGATCGCTTTCGGCGGATAGTTAATATTATCTCACCAATCCCAGAAGACTTCCCTGGATTTTTCTAACTAAACGCTCCATCTTTCACAACCCTTTAAAAAACCGTCGTCGGCATCCGCTCCAATTCCGGGTGCGTCGTTTATACTGATTTTAAAGCCGTTATAAATTGCTCCGCCAACGGCGGGATCTTTCAGATGCCCCAGCATACAGGTGTCCATATCGTAAAACTTTACATTTTTACAGGCGTACACAAAATGCAGTTTTGCGCTTAACGCGATGCGGCTTTCAAGCATTCCGCCCATCATACATGCTATACCAAGATTTTCGGCCAGCTTATTTATTTTGAGCGCTTCGGCAATCCCGCCCGATTTGGAAAACTTGATATTAATATAATCGCAAGAGCCGGAGTTGATGAGTTTGCGAGCATCATGATGATTGTAGCAACTTTCATCGGCCATGATTTTTACAGGCGAAATTGAACGAAGCTGCGGTAAACGATCGTCAAACCAGGTTCTCATCGGCTGTTCGCAAAATTGAATATCAGAGTCGGCCATCCCGGTTAAAGCTTCTGCGGATTCATCAAAATTCCATCCCTGGTTAGCGTCAATCCGGAGTTTAATATCTACACCAATCGCTTCGCGAATACTTTTTATCCGTTCAATATCTTCGGTAGCATTTTTGCCTAATTTAACTTTGATGGTGCCGGCTCCCTGTTCTTTAAAAATTTTGGCCTGCGCCGTCATTTCATCAACAGGGCCAATGCCGATAGTGATATCGGTTTCTATCTCCCGCTTAGCGCCACCTAAAAATTGGTAAAGCGGTTTGTCTGCAGCTTTTGCGGCAATATCGTACAAAGCCATATCAAATGCGCTTTTTATGGTTGTGTTGCCCGCAATAAATTGCGATAGTTCAGCCAGTCTGGCTTCCAGGTCTAATGGATTTTCAGCTTTCCAAATTCGTCCGAATTCTTGGGCCAGTATTAAACAGGTTTCCTGGGTTTCTCCCACAATCATCGGAAAGGCCGAACATTCTCCAACGCCGTAAATTCCTGCATCGGTGTAAACCCGGATAAAAACATTCTGAGCAAAACGCATGGTTCCGGTTGCTATCGCAAAAGGCACCATCGGAATGCTGAAACGGTAAATATCGGTGTGCGTGATTTTCATTACTCAAGAAATGTTAAAACTAACAAAAATCCATTCGCTGGTGTTCCTTAACTTTAGCAAAAGCAAAAACATGCCCAACAGACTCTCACAGGAAACTTCGCCCTACTTATTGCAACATGCCAACAATCCGGTTGAATGGTACCCATGGGGCAAAGAAGCGCTGGAAAAAGCAGTGCGGGAAAACAAGCTGATACTGGTTAGTATTGGCTACTCTGCCTGCCATTGGTGCCATGTGATGGAGCATGAGAGCTTTGAAGACGGGCAGGTTGCCGAAGTAATGAACCGGCATTTCGTGTGCGTAAAAATTGATCGTGAAGAACGACCCGATATTGATCAGATTTACATGAACGCGGTACAATTGATGACCGAAAGAGGCGGATGGCCGCTAAACTGTTTTTGCCTCCCAGACCAGCGCCCCATTTACGGCGGATCGTATTTTCCCAAAACGGACTGGATAAATTTGCTGATAAATCTTTCTCAGTTCTGGCGTGAAAAGCCGGACGAGGCAATAGTTTATGCTGAGAAACTCACCGAAGGGATCATACAAAGTGAACAGTTGGTAATGAATTCGGAGCATACGGAATTTACGAAGGGTCAGCTAAACGAACTATTTGAGATATGGAAACGCTCGTTTGATATGGCGGAGGGCGGTTACAACCGTGCACCGAAGTTTCCGCTACCCAACAACTGGCTTTTTATGTTGCGATATGCACATTTGCTGCAAGACCAGGCTGCCAGGGTTATTGCAAAGCTAACGCTTGAGAAGATGGCGATGGGCGGAATTTATGATCAGATTGGCGGGGGTTTTTCCAGATATTCTGTTGATGATCGCTGGCACGTTCCGCATTTTGAAAAGATGCTTTACGATAACGCTCAGCTGGTTTCGCTTTACGCGGAAGCCTATCAATACGATGCTGACACTTTGTACAAAGAAACAGTATACCAGACTTTAGAATTTATTAAAAAGGAACTCACATCGCCGGAAGGCGGATTCTATTCTGCTTTAGACGCCGACAGCGAAGGTGTGGAAGGGAAGTTTTATACCTACACCAGACAGGAACTCAAAGAAATTTTAGGTGCCGACGAGGAGCTTTTCAGCATTTATTATCATGTTACCGACGCGGGTAACTGGACCGAAGAAAAAACCAATGTCTTTTTTCGAAAGTCTGCAGACGCCGATTTGGCTGATAAACTCGGTCTGAGCGAAAACCTGCTGGCATTGAAAATTAATGCCGCAAAGCAAAAAATTTTTGAGCACCGGAGCCATCGGGTAATGCCCGGACTGGACAATAAAATTCTGGCTTCCTGGAACGGATTGATGCTGAAAGCCTATGCCGATGCCTACCGGGTTTTCAATGTGCCTGAATTTTTAAACATCGCCACAGCGAACGCAGAATTTATTTCTGCGAAAATGATTAGCAAAAATCAGCTTTCCAGGGTGTATAAAAAAGAGATGGACGACCAGAGTCAAAATCCGGCGTTTCTGGACGATTACGCCTTTGTGATCGAAGCCTTCATATCGCTTTACGAAGCTACTTTTGCGGAGAAATGGTTGTTGCGGGCCAAAGAATTAACAGATTTTTCTATCGAACACTATTTTGATGGCGCAAGCGGCATGTTTTTTTACACCAGTAATCTTGGTGAGCAGCTTATCGCCCGTAAGCAGGAAATTCACGACAATGTAATCCCTTCTTCAAATTCAGCTATGGCGAACAATCTGTTTAAATTAGGGCATTTTTTCAATGAGGAAAGCTACATTAGCAAGTCGTCGCAAATGCTTAAAAACGTACAGCCTTTTATGAAATCTTACGGTTCTGGATATTCTAACTGGGGGATTTTGTTAATGAACGAAGTTTTCGGTATTTACGAGATAGCTATAACCGGCGATCATCCGGAGGAGTTGCGGTCTCAGTTGGAGCAAAATTATATCCCCAATAAAATTATGCTGGGAGGCAACCTCGGCACCTTGCCTTTACTGCAAGGCAAACAGGCCGAAAACAACCGGATTTTTATTTGTAAAAACAGAATTTGTCAACTCCCTGTTGATAATGTGAGCGACGCTCTAAAGCATATTTCTTAATAATCTGGTAGCGCTGGGGCTATTTCTAGGCCCAGGCGGTGCCTTCCGTTTAAATAAATGATTATGAAAATTCAAAACAACAGCGTAGTTGCGCTAACCTATGACTTGTACACAAACAGTAATAACGAAGAAGTTTTTGTGGAAAAAGCTGATGACAGTAACCCGCTAATTTTTTTATTTGGGGTGGGCATGATGTTGCCAAAATTTGAGGAACAATTATCGGGTTTAGCTGCAGGCGATGAATATGATTTTCACCTGAACGCCGCCGATGCCTACGGCGTTAAAGATGAGAATGCTATTGCAGATTTGCCCATTGATATGTTTAAAGATTTGGATCATCCCCAAATTGATTCTTTTATTCCTCTTCAGGATAATGACGGTAACCAGTTTAAAGCCCGGGTTGCAGAAATTTCTGAGCAGGCAGTTACGGTAGATCTAAACCATCCGATGGCTGGCCACGACCTGCATTTTAAGGGCAAAATACTCGAAGTTAGACCTGCAACAGAAGACGAATTGAAACACGGGCATGCCCATGGCAGAGACGGGCAGGGGGAGCATTCATAAGCAAAAGCACCAACATCATTGAATTATTAAAACAATAAAAATGGCCGTCACTAATCGTGGCGGCCATTTTTTTGGTGTTGAATAAAATTGGTTAAGCAACAGAGTATGATTCTTCCCGCTGTTGTTTTACAGATTCGCTGTTAATGTACTCGTCGTAAGTCATTAATTTATCAATGATGCCGCCCGGGGTTAGCTCAACAATACGGTTAGCTACCGTTTCGGTTAACTCATGATCTCGGGATGTAAAAAGAATTACGCCTTTAAAATCGTTCATTCCGTTGTTCAAAGCTGTAATTGATTCCAAATCTAAGTGATTTGTAGGTTCATCAAACAGCAACAGGTTGGCTTGCTGTAGCATCATTCTGGAAAACATACAGCGCATTTTTTCGCCTCCGGATAGAACGGATGATTTTTTTAAAACCTCTTCTCCAGAAAATAACATCCTGCCTAAAAAGCTCCGCACAAACTGCTCATCTTTGTCACCTTCGGCATACTCGCGTAACCAGTCAATCAGATTGTCATTTTTGCCCTCAAAGTAGGCCGAGTTATCATTCGGGATATCGGCCACGTTAATGGTAACTCCCCATTTAAATGTTCCGCTAAAATCAGTATCCCGGCCCGACAGTATATCGTAAAAAGCGGTTGTGGCCAGACTATTTTCTGATATCACCGCAATTTTATCGCCCTTATTAACCATCAGATTGATGTCTGAAAATAAGACTTCGCCGTTCAATTCTTTCCTCAGATTTTCTATCTGCAAGATCTGGTCCCCGGCATCACGACTGAAATTATTAAAAAGAATTGCAGGATATTTTCTGTTTGAAGGTTGAATGTCTTCGATGTTGATTTTTTCAAGCGCTTTTTTCCTGCTGGTAGCCTGCTTTGATTTAGAGGCGTTGGCAGAAAAACGCCGGATGAATTCCTGCAGTTCCTTAACCCTGTCTTCCAGTTTTTTATTTTGATCAGAACGCTGCCGCGATGCCAACTGGCTTGATTCATACCAGAACGAATAATTGCCAGTGTAAATATTCATCTTACTGAAATCAATATCTACAACGTGCGTACAAACGGTATCTAAAAAGTGCCTGTCGTGCGAGACCACCAGAATGACACCTTCATAACCGGCCAAAAAATCTTCGAGCCAGGCAATGGTATGAATGTCCAAATCGTTGGTTGGCTCATCCAGCAACAAAATATCAGGCTTAC
>JBGTBV010000151.1:0-7253 GCA_041749185.1 Daejeonella sp.
AATATTTTGGTAACACGTCACCTGTAGGTAAATCCCTTCAGCTACAAATTGGTGAAAATATGGAAAACTTTACCATTACCGGTGTGATTGAGAACTCGCCTGCCGAATCAAGCATTCAGCCCGAAATGCTTATTTCATTTGCCAATGCGAATTCACTTTTCAGCCCGAGAGCCCAGAAGGGCTGGTTTAACATTTACCTGGAAACATACGCCCTCTTAAGAGAAAATACCGCTGCAAAGTCTGTTGAAGCCAAGTTGCCATCGATGGTCAAGACTCAACTGGGTGAGGATTATGTAGAGGGTAATTACATGCTCCATTTTCAACCGATTACCAATATACACCTGAACAATAAATTGCCGGAAGGGAATGAACCGATTAGCAATCCTAAGTATTCATACATCCTGGCCAGTATCGGGATCCTGATCCTTTTAATCGCCTGTATAAATTTTATCACTTTATCCATCGGACGCTCGGCTACCCGGGCACTTGAAGTTGGAGTTAGGAAAGTGCTGGGAGCTCAAAGGAAGCAGCTGATAGGTCAGTTTTGGGGTGAAGCAGTGCTCCTCGTTTTCATGGCGATGGTCGTTGGATTTGTTTTAGCCCGGCTATGCCTCCCCGCTTTCAACACTATCAGCAATAAAAGCTTAAAGTTTACGATGGATGGGATCTTCCTTTTGTATTCAATGGGATTATTGCTGATTATCGGATTAATAGCAGGAATTTACCCTGCATTCATTCTATCAGCTTATAAACCTATTGAAGCATTAAAAGGTCGCTTACAATCCGTTGCCGGGATTGGGGTTTTTCGAAAAGCATTGATTATTGGGCAGTTTTCCGCGTCTATAGTCATGATCGTTTGTACGCTTATGATCGGCAAGCAAATGAGCTATCTGCAGGAAAAAGATCTGGGATTCCAACGCGATCACGTAATTATTATCCCGACTAATTACCCCCGTGAAGAAGCCCAAATTTTATCAGACCGCTTCAGGCAGGAAGTAACGGAAAATCCGCAGTTTGAGAGCATGAGTCTGGCCATGTTTAGCTTCAATGAGCCGGGTTGGGTAGCAATTGACTTTACAGATGAGAATAAAGTGAACCGCAAATTCAGGCTCAATTCAGTAGACGCTGATTTTATCCCAACTATGGATATCGAGCTGATTGCCGGCCGTAATTTCTCAAAAGATAATATTGCGGACATGGAGAATTCCATGATGGTAAACGAGTCACTGGTAAAAGATTATGGCTGGAAAGATCCAATCGGAAAGAAATTTCCGGGTGCCTTTCCTCAAACAATTATTGGAGTGGTTAAAGACTTCCATTACGAATCTCTTCATACTCCGGTGAAACCACTTGCCCTGGTTATGAATCCCGATTCTGCTTTTAGGTCAGCCGAAAATATTATGTTCAGTGCTTCAGGCAAACCACGAATGATGGTTCGGCTAAAGGCAGGTAATCTGCAGGCACAAATTGCCATGCTGGAAAATGTATGGAAGAAAGTGGCTCCTACTCAGGAAGTTGAATACATTTTCCTGGATGAATCGATAAAAAATCAATACCGCCAGGAAAAACGTTTAAGTACCATCGTTAATGTGGCATCCGGCCTTTCCATATTCATTGCATGCCTTGGCTTATTTGGTCTAGCTACTCTAATTGTCAGCCGCCGTACAAAAGAAATTGGCATCCGAAAAGTTTTGGGGGCCAATACGTCTTCGATCGTAATGTTACTATCTAAAGATTTCGTCGTTCTGGTTGTTATCGCAGCTTTAATTTCATTTCCTATAGCCTGGTGGTCGTTAAACGACTGGCTTCAGGACTTTGCTTACCGTACTTCTGTCAGCTGGTGGATATTTATAATCGCAGCAATCGCAACCCTGCTAGTTGCCTTATTAACAGTAAGTTTTCAGACCTTAAAAGCCGCTATTGCAAACCCTGTGAAAAGCTTGCGAACGGAGTGAGGAAGATGCTGTCAGCTTTCAGAAATGAGCGATCAGCTTTCAAAAAATGATAGAAAATGAAAATGTATTCGTCTTTATACTAATTGCTGACAGCTGATTCCTGACAGCCGATACCTAATACCTAGCCCCATGTTCAAAAACTATTTAAAAACGGCACTACGAAACCTCTGGAGATACAAAGGCTTCAGCCTGATCAATATTTCCAGTCTGTCCATTGGAATAACCAGTTGTCTGGTGATTGGATTGTTTGTTTGGGATGAGCTGCAATACGACAAGTTTGTCCCGCAGGGAGAAAATATTCATAGGATGTATACCGAGAACACGGACGAGAGTGGCACTACCTCAACGGCTAGTGTGCCTCCCATGTTTGCCACCTACCTGCAGTCAAACTATCCCGAGGTGGAGAGCACTGCGAGATTGCTGATGTTCAGCGGAAAGCTTTTGCTGGAGGTTAACGGAATCAGTTCTTATGAAAATAAAGGCTTAATCGCCGATTCTTCGTTTTTCAGCATTTTCCCATTGCAATTCTTGAAAGGAGATCCTAAAAACGCTCTGAAAGGAGCAACATCCGTCGTAATTTCAGAAACACTTGCTAAGAAGTATTTTGCTGATGCAGACCCCATCGGTAAAACTCTTAAGATCAATAAGACCGATTATGCCATCACAGGAGTAATGGCCAAAATCCCTGAACATTTTCATTTAGACCTTGAATATATACTGCCCATGTCAGCGGCGGGCATCGATAAAGAAGGGATGGAAAAGTGGACCTGGAACCAGTTCTTTACTTATATCAAAACTAAACCGGGAACGAACATCGAGCTTTTGCAGAACAAATTTCAGGCGGCTGTAAAAAAGGAGGTTAAAGCGGAATTTGAAGAGGATGGATCGAGCTATCTTCCATTTTTTCAACCTTTAAAGGATATTCACTTAAAGTCACCAGAGTTTATATATGATAATGCGAAAAGAGGCAATTCGGTTTATGTAAAAGGCCTCAGCATCATCGTGCTGTTTGTTTTAATCATCGCATGTTTCAACTTTATCAACCTGGCAACCGCCCGGTCATTCAGAAGAGCGAAAGAAATAGGTGTTCGAAAGGTAATCGGCGCACATCGCACACAGCTTATTTTCCAGTTTACCGGGGAAACCATTCTCTTCTCGGTCATGGCTGTGATCTTAGCGTGTTTAGCCACCTGGTTGCTTCTCCCCTCGCTAAACAACTTTACCGGTAAGTCTATTTCGTTCAACCCCATTACCAATCCCGCTCTGGGTGCTTTCCTTCTGGCAGCATCGTTGCTTATTGGCATCCTTGCCGGTATCTACCCTGCCCTGTTCATGTCGGGCTTCCAGCCAATCAGAGTGTTGAAAGGTTTAAAACCCGTAACTTCAGGAGGATCAACCATTGGTTTACGCCAGGCCCTGGTGATTGTGCAGTTTGCGCTATCCGCTTTACTGATCATCTGTACGGTAGTAGTTTATAATCAAATGACTTTCTTACAGAAAAAGGATCTTGGCTTTAATAAAGATCAGATCATCTACTTTGATTTGCCCGGTGAACTGGCTCAGGATCCTGAATCTTTAAAATCAGAGTTGCTGCGGTCTCCCGGAATAGTGTCAGCTACCGCAGGCTACGGCTTGCCAGGCGATCAGCTAGCCGGCGATCAGGTAATTATCCCTGGCAAAGATGGCGGAAAGAAGCAGGGTGTAAATCTATTCGTTGTTGACCATGATTATATAAAAACGATGAGGCTACAGGTACTAAACGGAAGAGATTTCTCGAAGGAATTTGTTACGGATAAGGAAGAGGCTTTCATCATCAATGAGACTGCAATAAAGGAAATGGGTTTCGGCAGTGCTAAAAAAGCAATCGGCCAGCGCCTTGACTGGAATAAGTGGGTATTTGATTCTATAAACCCGGTGAAAAAAGGAAAAATTATAGGTGTAGTTAAAGACTTCCACTACAAAAGCCTGCACGAAAAAGTTGGCTCAGCCGTATTGATGATCTATCCGGAGGTTAATGTAAAAATGGCCATCAAGGTTAAACAGGAAGATTTGCCTAAAACACTGGAATATATTAAAACCACATGGGCCAAATTCTCACCCGGTTATCCGTTGGATTACAAGTTTTTAGATGAAAATTTTGAAGCCATGTACCAGTCTGAACAGAAGTTAAGCACCCTTCTGTGGATCTTCACCATGATGGCCATTTTTGTAGGATGCCTGGGATTATTCGGATTGTCGGCATTTAACGCCGAGCAGCGAACTAAAGAAATCGGCATCCGGAAGGTGTTGGGTGCAAGCGGAGTAAATATTGTGGCCATGCTCTCGAAAAATTTCCTCCAACCGGTTTTTATCGCTTCGCTTATTGCGTTTCCAGTTGCCTGGTGGCTGATGAAAAGCTGGCTCGCTGATTTTCCTTACAAAATAGAAGTAAGCGTGTGGGTTTTTATCTTAACAGCGGCTGTTTCATTGTTGATCGCGTTTTTAACAGTAAGTTTTCATGCGGTTAAAGCGGCAGTTTCTAATCCGGTGAAGAGTTTGAGGACGGAATAGAAGAAAGCTGTCAGCGATCAGCTTTCAGCCTGGAGATTACAAAATACAAGGTGTTAAAATGATTGCTGGCATCTTGCTGATAGCTTAAAGCTGGTAGCTGATTACTGAAAGCTGAGACCTGATTGCTAATACCTAAAGCTAATACTATGATACGCAACTACATCAAAATCGCCTGGCCGAATTTAGTGAAGCATAAACTTTTTTCACTAATAAATATTTTTGGATTGGCCTCTGGCATGACCATTTGCATGCTGGCCCTAACAAATATAAAAGGTGCTTATGACTCTGACACGTTTCATCCGGATGCCGACCGAAGCTATCGTATCATTACAAATTTAACCCGCAAAAATGGCGAACATTTCTTAGCGGCCACTTCCCCGCTTCCATTAGGTTCTTACCTCAAAAATAACCACAAGGAAATAGATAAATATACTAGGGTTTATTTTTCATACGATGAAATAACAGCCAATAACAAAAAACTGTATGCAAAGGAAGCGTATGTGGATGCCGGCTTTTATAAAATCTTCGGCTTTAAACTTTTATCAGGAGCGCCGGCAACAGCGGCGCAAACAGCGGTATTAACCATTGAAACAGCCAAACGTTTTTTCGGAAATAAAAACCCGATCGGACAAGTTATTACCATAGCTAAGTCTGGAGATTATGTAGTAACCGGAATTTTAGCTAAACCGAAATATCCTTCGCACCTTAAATTTGATTTGCTTGCATCAATGCCCTTATCCGGGAATGAAAAGCGGTTTACTGACTGGGCGGATGAAGCTGCCGCATTTACCTATGTTCAGCTTAAAGCGAATGTACCACCGTCGAGGTTAAAAAATATATTAGGTAATGTAACAAGAGAAACAAACAGGCTGATACCAACTTTAGCAAACAAGAGTTTGGTATTTGAAGCGCAGGCACTAACAAAAATTTCGCCGGCCATGAGGCCGATTTATAACATTGCGGATGAGCCAACCTTTCCCAATCTTATGGCGTTTGCTTTTATCGGCCTGGTAATACTCTTACTTGCTTTTTTTAACTATGTTAACCTGACTTTGGCCCGTTCGCTTGACCGTGCCCGCGAAGTAGGTATCCGCAAAGTTGCAGGCGCTCGAAAACACCATTTGGTGTTGCAATTTCTCATCGAATCCGTGCTGATCGCCTTACTTGCCTTTTGCCTGGCACAGGTACAATTGAAACTGATCAGCACTTTGCCGGTCGTCCAAAATCTAACAGGCAATGTTTTGCAGGATGAGCAGTTATGGGCCTATTTTATGTTATTTACGTTATTAACCGGTTTATTGGCCGGATGGATCCCAGCGCAGGTTCTTTCGTCTTTTCAACCAGTGCGTGTGCTAAAAGGCAAATTCAATGCTAAGTTATTTGGCGGTGTAGGTTTGCGCAAAACACTTACAGTTGTTCAGTTTGCGGCATCGCTTATTGCGCTTATTACTCTGCTTGTTTTTTACAAACAATCTGTATTTATGGCTACTGCCGATTATGGGTTTAACCGTGAGCGTATTCTTAATATTCCGTTGCAGGGAGATTCTTACGAAAGAACTGCAACAGCTTTGTCGGCTACAGCCGGAGTTGAACAGGTATCGGCCACTTCTGGGATGTTCGGTTTTTCTGGCGGCGACAACAAGTTTATTAAACGTGAGAAGGCTGATGATTCCCTTGCGGTCGAATATTTTTCAGTAACGCCTTCTTTTATACAAACGATGGGGATGACATTTGTTGCCGGAGAAAATTTACCTGCCTCAAGCCCTGGCAAAGCAACACCTTTTGTGGTTTTAAATGAAGAGGCCTGCCGCCAATTGTATTTTAAAAACCCTTTTGAGTCTGTAGGACAACTGGTTTGGATAAACGATAGCACAAAGTATAAGGTAGCCGGCGTTGTCAAAGATTTTCATTATGCCAGTTTCACTCGTTCCATCAAACCGCTAATGCTTACTTACAATCCTGATGAATTTAAAATACTTAGCCTTAAAGTAGTCAAAGGAACTGAGCAAACGATTATCCCGAAACTGGACGCTGCGTGGAAAAAACTCAATCCGCACCAACCTTTTCAAAAACACTGGTTTGATGACCAACTGTACCAGCAGCATTTACATAAAAACGATTTAATGTTTATAGGCTTATTAACCGGCATGGCATTATCTATTGCGTGTTTGGGGCTTTTAGGAATGGTAATATATACCACTAAAAACCGGTCAAAAGAAGTAGGCATACGGAGGGTGATGGGTGCAAGTGCCTGGCAAATTATTTTAGTAATCTCAAAAGAATTTATTCTCCTGTTGTTTTTATCGGTTTTTATCGGACTCCCAATTGGCTTTTTAACCGGAATCCAGTTTTTACAGCAGTATGTCTACCGTATTCCGGTGAGCTTCGAAATATTAGCAGGAAGCGCAGTGACTCTACTTTGTTTGGGGATATTAACGATTGGATGGCAAACGTACCATACGGCTGTAGCTAACCCGGTAAAAAGCTTACGAACGGAGTAGAAGGAGGCTGTCAGCTGTCAGCGATCAGCTTTCAGATAGGCACAAACCGTAAGTTATCAGTAGAAGGGGATAACTGATTGCTGATTGCTGAAAGCTAATAGCTGATAGCCGATAGCTGACACCTGATACCAAATTATAAACCCGCTGAAAGCTAATTGCTGACAGCTAAAAGCTAAACACCATGATACGCAACTATTTTAAAATTGCCATGCGCAATTTGTGGAAGAACAAAGGTTATTCTGCTATC
>JBGTBV010000152.1:0-2687 GCA_041749185.1 Daejeonella sp.
GTACCCGTAAAACAAGGAGAAAAGTGGGGTTTTTTGAGTACGGAGGGAAAGCTGGTAATTCCCGCCAAGTATGATCATGTTACTGATTTTCACGGAGGCTTTGCGCCTGTAAAAAGCGGAGAAAAATTCCTGGTCGTTAATACGAAGGGCGAAGAGTTTCCCGTTGATGGCGCTGCGGTGGATGTAAAAGATTTTTCGGAATCTCTGGCACCTTTCAGGGCTGCGGATAAGAAATTCGGATTCATTAACGAGAGCGGAAAGGTTGTTATTCCTGCCCAGTTTGAAAGCGTAGGATATTTTAAGGACGGTCTGGCATGGGCAAAAACGGCCGATAAAAAGGTTGGTTACATCAACCCAAAAGGTGAATGGGTAATCAAGCCTCAGTTTGATGTTGGTAAGAATTTCGGTGACGAGAGCGGTTTGGCGCGTATCAAGAATGGCGATAAATGGGGTTATGTCAGCAAATCGGGGGAATTGACTTACCCAAAGGACACGGATATCTACGAAGACTTTTTCAATGGATTAGCCCGGGGACGTAAGAATGACAAGTTCGGCTATCTGAACAGCAAGGGTGAATGGGTGATCGAGCCACAGTTTGATGGGTCACGGGACTTCAAAAATGGATATGCGTCCGTTAAAAAAGGAGAAAAATGGGGCGTTATCGATACATCGGGCAAATGGGTAATCGAGCCTACTTATGATGCCATTAAGGATATGGAGCTGGTAAAGTAGGGGATATAAAGTAAAGGATACATGGGCTATAGGCACACCGTGTCTATAGCCCATTTTGTTTTGTACCACCCTTTCCATACCATACGCTGGATGAGTTATTTCCTGATGAATCGGAGAGATTGCAAGCACCATTTCTTTCAATGATGCGGATATCAGGCTAAGTCCTTTATTCGTTTAAACATTTAGGTTCAGACACAGCCTTCGCTTCACTAGGCCACCCCCAGGAGTCTTTAGATTTCTCGTTTCCGGCCCCTCAACGTAAGGAATGTTGGTCGGGTAAAACGGAAAATGATCGACGGTTTATTCTTCACGGCGAATTCTGATTAACCCAGAATTGTCATTTAGAAAAAGTTCTAATGGCGGCCATTAGGAAAAAGAGCATGGAATGATAAGATAATCAGTGTTTTAAGTTGTAATAAGAAGGTTTAAATTCGGTCAGATTTTCTGACATAGAATATGGATTATCAAATCGAATTTACCGACAAAGAAATTACCCCTTGGGCAGGCATACTTATGTTAAAGAAAATGCTTGATAGGATTGATTTCGATCAATGTCTTGATGGATTGAATCTTCCAGAGCCAGGATCAAATCGTGGCTATTCATCGAATCAACTTATTAAACAATTTATGACCAGTGTTTGGTGTGGTGCCAATAAATTTGAACACACCGAAGTGACCCGTCAAGATGAAGTGATCCGTCAGTTCTGGGGGTTTGAAAGAATGGCAGGTCATAAATCCTTTCAGCGTTTCTTTAATAGATTTGATTTAGCCACCAATCAAAAAGTGTTCACAGCCTTGTATCAATGGTTTTTTAAAAATTTACAGTTCAATAATTTAACCTTAGATGTTGATAGCACTATTCATACGCGTTATGGAACACAGCAAGGCGCAAAGAAAGGTTACAATCCAAAGAAGCCAGGACGATTATCCCATCATCCCTTGATGGCTTTTGTGGCAGAGTGTAAAATGGTTGCTAACTTTTGGTTGCGTAGTGGCGATTCGTATACCTCCAATAATATTGAAGCATTCTTAGATGATACCCTTGAAAAGCTTCAGGGTAAAAAGATTGGTTTGTTCCGTGCCGATAGTGGCTTTTATGATAAGAAAGTGCTGAATTACCTAGAGGACAAAAGGATCAACTACATTGTAGCGGTACGTTTATATGCACCGGTTCAACAACTCATTGCTTCGCATAAAACGTGGCTACGGTTAAGTAATGGTGTGGAAGTGGCAGAAAGTGTTTATCAAAGTCCATTGTGGAATAAATCAAGACGGATCGTTATGGTGCGTCAGCATATCCCTACACGGCCTAAAGCCACGGGACGAAGTTTAAAACTTTTTCAAGACGAAGGTATTTACAAACAATACCGATACAGCTGTTTTATTACTAATCTGGATTTGCCGTGTGAACAAATCTGGACGCTTTATCGCCAGCGTGCTGATGCTGAAAACAGGATCAAGGAACTCAAATACGACTTTGGATCGGATAGTTTCAATCAACAAAGTTTCTATGCCACAGAAGCCGCCTTGAACTTTGTGATGATGGCCTACAATTTCATAAGTCTATTCAGGCAAGTTGTATTGGGACAAAAAGTCCACCAGCAAATGAAAACCTTGAGATACAATGTCTTTGCTATTGGTGGATACATTGTTAAAAATGGTAATCAAAGAATCCTGAAGCTATCACTGGCCATGAAACGAAGGGAGTGGTTTACCGGGCTTTGGATGAATGTAAACTCCATCAATAAACCACTAAGTTTTATTTTCTAATGACAATTCTGGGTTAATTCTAATTTTAAAAAGTGCAATCAAAAATCGATTCTTAGTAAAAGAAGTTATCGTGATGAGTGTGAGTAGCATCGAAAGATTTCATGGAACCGGGGTTAGAAGAAAAAGGCTTTATCTGGACCTTACTTGGGATCCAATTCGACATGGACTGCTAAAATAAATCGGCA
>JBGTBV010000153.1:0-10578 GCA_041749185.1 Daejeonella sp.
CGGTTATGTTCGCCTATGGGAAAAAAAGCGCATCAACCCGAAACCCGAAATCCAAATCGTACATGAAACCGCAACCACCGCTACCGTTGACGGTGATGCTGGTTTAGGGCTGGTAGTTGCCCCGTTCGCCATGAAAATAGCCATCGCGAAAGCAGAGCAATATGGATCAGGATGGGTTTCCGTCAGAAACTCCAATCACTTTGGTATTGCTGCTTACCATGCAATGCTCGCTGTTGAGCAGAACATGATCGGCTTCGCAATGACCAATGCCAGTCCGCTGGTGGCTCCAACTTTTGCTAACGAAAGGCTGCTGGGTACAAACCCGATGTGTTATGCCTTCCCGGCAGGAAAATATCCGCCCGTTATAGTAGATATGGCTACATCGGCGGCAGCGAATGGTAAGTTAGAAATTGCCCAGCGCAAGGGAAAACCCGTGCCCGACGGCTGGATTCAGAATGCCCGTGGCGAAATGTCTGTAGATCCGCATGAACTTAAAAAAGGAGGGTCTCTCCTTCCGCTTGGCAGCGACCGGGAGCATGGAAGCCATAAAGGTTTTGGCCTGGGTGCCACCGTTGATATTCTTTCGGCGGTACTATCCGGTGCTAATTACGGACCTTGGGTTCCGCCTTTTGTTTCTTTTTTGGATCCACCTTCTGATCCCGTTGGCAAGGGGATCGGCCATTTTATGGGCGCTATGAGGGTTGACGGCTTTCGACCAGTAGATGAGTTTAAGTCGCATCTGGATAACTGGATTGAGCGCTTTAAGTCTGCTATGCCGGTTTCAGATGAGCAAAAGGTGATTATTCCTGGCGAACCGGAGATGGAAGCAGAAACAGCTCGAAAGTTGAACGGAGTTCCGGTTATTGATTCGGTTGTAACCGATCTGAATGAACTTGCAGAAAAGCTTGGGGTAGAACTACTTAAAGCATAGAAATTTAAAAATTTTATAGTGATAAAAAAAAATGACAAGTCAATTTGAACTAAAATCAGTGATCAAATGCCCGCACTGTAACATTTTTCACGAAGAGATAATGCCAACAGACTCCTGCCTGTTTTTTTACAGATGCACGGGATGTAACTCTATTTTAAAGCCCTTAAAGGGTGATTGCTGCGTATTCTGTAGCTATGGGTCAATTGACTGTCCGCCGGTTCAGCAAGGTAAATCTTGTTGCTGATTTCGCCCTCATTCACTAACTAACTACTCTTTTTTCTCAGGACTTTCATTTAGTTAACGGCGGGAAGGATATTTGCCAGAGATAAAATTTTTCAAAACAAAATTGCAGATCATCTTCTTGTCAATAAGGTTTGAACTTCTAAAAACTAAAAAGATGAAAAATCCAATTCCGCCGGGCAGAGAAAGCGCCAAAACTGATTCGCAGGGTCAATCTACATCAGACCGTGCCTTTAAATCAACCAAAGAAAGTATGAAACAACGGGGGATTTCGAATAGTGGGGGCCAAATGTCTGACCAGACTGATAACAAGCAAGCTACCGTAAATAAGGGTAACACCAATCCGGATGTGCAGGGGAAAAAGCAGGCTCCTCAAAAACCAAGCGAAAGCAGTCCGAACAAAAAATAGGCTGTTAATTGATTGGCAAATTATAACCTGCAAAGCTTTTGAAATAGAAAAGCCCCGGGAACTTGCTCTTACTGAGCGAGGAACCCCGGGGCTTTTTTTGCTTTGGCACAATCTAATTTATTCCGGTAAGCAATCTGCTCCAGCGTATCTTATTTAAAAATTCGCCATCCGCATCCCAGCTCATCCATATAAACAGAGCTTTACCAACAATATGATCATCGGGCACAAAACCCCAATATCTTGAATCTAAAGAATTATGGCGGTTATCGCCCATCATCCAGTAATAATTCATTTTAAAAGTATACGAATTCGTCTTTCTTCCATTGATCATGATGTTGTTGCCGGCTGATTCTAACGTATTGCCCTCGTAAACTGTGATGGCCCGCCTATAGAGTGGCAAATTAGTACTGTCTAATTTCACCGTCCAACCTTTTTTTGGAACAATGAGGGGCCCGAAGTTATCCTGGTTCCATCTGAACCTGGGATCATGGGGAAAAATTTCCGGTTCATAATCATTAACCGGTCGGATGAGCGGCGTAATTGATTTTACGTTAGACCACTGGCTGATTGTTTTGACTTCCTCTTCGGTCATATTGAAAACGTAATCATCCGCCGTAGAGCGCTGCACTTCAATGTTTAAATCATCCAGAGTTTGGGGGTTAAAATCTGTGCCGTCTGACTTTACAAAATACCGTGTTTCGCCAAATTGAGGAGCTTCAGAGCGATTTCCGTTAATATATACCTGAGAGTTGATGATGCGCAGGGTATCGCCGCCTACGGCAATGCAGCGTTTAATGTAATTTTCTCTTTTATCTACCGGGCGGTAATAAGGCGAATCTGCCTCAAGGGGGAAGTTAAAAACTACCACATCATTTCTCTTCACCTCGCTCAATCCGGGCAAACGCCTGTATTTCCATTGTATCCCATCGTAATAGGCCTTCGTGCCGGTTATGGGCATTGTGTGATGAGCAAACGGAAAAGAAATAGGCGTTATTGGCAATCGGGCTCCGTAATTCACTTTGCTTACAAATAAAAAGTCCCCAACCAACAGGGTTTTCTCCATCGAACCGGTTGGTATGGTGTAGGCTTCAATAAACAATCCCCGAATAAGGGTGGCGGCTATGACGGCAAAAACGATGGCGTCAATCCACTCGCGACCAGCACTTTTTTTCTTTTTAGGCTTACTTTTATCGTTTGTATTTTTTCTATCGAAATTCCAGTTCATGTTTATTTATTTGGGGCAATATAGGGTTTAAACACTAAAATTAAACATATCGCCGATGCTGTAAAATCCGTTTCGATGCTGGATCCACTCGGCCGCAAGCACGGCACCGAGACCAAACCCCGTGCGGTTAAAGGCGGTATGCTTTATCTCAATTTCATCAATTTCAGAACTGTATATAACGGTATGGGTTCCGGGCACATCCTTTATCCGATGCGATTCTATTAACAACTCTTCGGGCTTTGGTATGTTGCCACGGCTTTCGCCGACTAATTCATTAACCCATTTAGATTTCCGGTTTAGTGTACCAATAATATCCTCGGCTATGGTAATTGCCGTGCCACTTGGCGAATCTAATTTTTCAGTATGGTGTATTTCTTCTACCTGAACTTCGTATTGCCGGTATTGGTCCATCACCCCAGCCAAAACTTTGTTAACATAAAAAAACAGATTAACCCCAACGCTAAAGTTAGAGGCGTAGATAAGAGAATTGTTACCAGCCAAGCATTTCTGCTTAATTTCGGGCAAGCGGCCATACCAGCCCGTTGTGCCAACTACTACTGGAAGTTGAGCATCAAAACAGGCATTAATGTGACTGACAACAGAATTTGGGGTGCTGAAATCAATCGCCACATCGGCCATCTTTAAATTTTGGGTTGTCAGATCCTCGGGATTCAGAGCATCAATCCGCAGAATAATCTCGTGGCCCCGGCCGATAGCGATTTCTTCAATGATCCGTCCCATTTTGCCGTATCCTAAGAGGGCGAGTTTCATATTATCTGTTTTGAAAAATGATCATTTAGAAATAGAAAGCACCATTTTTACAGAAGGAATTGAATGGCCAAAAGAGTTTTGACCCGCCTGCCTTTGTAAAGCCGGACTCACCCGAAGGGCGAGATCATCCGTAATATCAAACCTGAAAAATTTAGCGTCTACATACGCATCAACAATGGTAATGGTGTAGAAAGCAAGCCCTCCTAAAATGGTCAGATCGCGGTTTCGCCGGTATCCGTCTTTAATCGAAATAATTCCGGTATTGCTCAGGCGTTGATATTGAGGGTTGCCCGGCATAAGATTGTTCGGGTTTCTGGTGTTAAAATCACGAATCTGTGCTTCTTCTAAAAAAATTTTATAATTCGTCTGGTTGAAATCATATACCAGCGCTATTCCTACAAATCCGCCGTAAACCAAAGGAACTTTCCACCACCGCTTGTTGGTAATTTGGCCCCAGCCCGGTATAATTGCCGAGCGGAAGGCCGCAGTTCGGGGCATTTTTTCCAGCCTTAGCCGTTCAGCACTTTTAACGACTGGCGGATCTGTTTGAGGTACTGCCTTTAAAACCCGGGCAGTGGTATCCCTTTGTACAGCAATACTATCCTGCGCCATCAAATTTCCGGCAAGAAAACTGAATATTGATAGGATAATCAATCGGAAAGTGAACATTACCAGTCTAACATTTCAAGTATACGGTTCAGGTCATCTTCATTCATAAACGGAATTTCAATGGCACCGGTTCCTTTATTTTCTACCTTAAGTTTAACACGGGTACCAAATTTTGAGGCCAGATCATCCTGTATTTTTTGGAACTGGAAAGACATAACCGCTGCCTTTTTTGCTGGCTTTAGTTTACTTCCCCCTTTTTGCAGCTCCCTAACCAATTCTTCAACCCGCCGAACAGACAGGCCTTTATCTTTGATTTGCTGATGGAGGTAAATCTGTTTATCTGCATCTTCCACAGAAATTAATGCACGGGCATGGCCCATGGTAATTTCGCTGTCGCGGATTGAAGCCTGAATGCTGGGCGGCAGTTTTAGCAAACGTAAATAGTTTGTAACTGTAGACCGGCTTTTGCTTACACGTCCGCCAAGTTCTTCCTGCTTTAAATCACATTCCTCGATCATCCGCTGAAAACTGATGGCAACCTCAATGGCGTTCAGGTTTTCGCGTTGAATATTTTCGATCAGCGCCATTTCCAGCATCTGCTGATCATTGGCAGAGCGTACGTAAGCCGGTATTTGCGTTAAGCCGGTTAATTTTGAAGCACGCAAACGGCGTTCCCCGGAAATAAGCTGATAGGCATTTTGGCCTGATTTTCGAACTGTGATCGGTTGTATAAGCCCTTGCAATTTTATTGAATCGGCTAATTCGGTCAATGCGGCCGGATCAAAATCAGAGCGGGGTTGAAAAGGGTTAACTTCTATACGGCTAATTTCTATATGGCTAATAGATCCTAACGCCGCAACCTCATTACTAATTTGCTGATTTTTGTTTTGAACAGTTTCAGTATCATCCAGCAATGCACTTAATCCTCTTCCTAATCCTGTTTTTTTCTGATACGTCATTTACTTATACTGTTTCTTGCCGGGCAGTTTCTGTTACCGGGGCCATGCCATTTTTATGAATTATTTCGCGTGCTAAATTAAGGTAGTTGATCGCACCTTTGCAATTCGCATCGTGCATAATCACCGATACGCCGTAGCTTGGGGCTTCGCTCAGGCGGGTATTGCGTTGAATTATGGTATCGAAAACCAAATCCTGAAAATGCGTTTTAACCTCTTCAACAACCTGATTAGAAAGACGCAAGCGCACATCGTACATCGTAAGCAAAATTCCCTCTATTTGCAGATTGGTATTTAAACGGTTCTGAACAATTTTTATAGTGTTCAAAAGTTTTCCCAGGCCTTCCAGCGCAAAATATTCGCACTGCACGGGTATAATTACCGAATCGGCAGCGCTTAAAGCGTTTATGGTGATTAAGCCCAGCGACGGAGAACAATCAACGATGATAAAATCGTAATCGTCTTTGATCTTAGCCAGCACGGCTTTCATCTTATATTCCCGGTCGTCCAGGTTAATCATCTCTATTTCTGCGCCAACCAAATCAATGTGAGCGGGCAGCAAATCAAGATTCGGGGTGTTAGTTTGTTGGATAGCATCTTTTGCATCTATACCGTTTATAATACACTCGTAAATGCTTGTTTTTATTGTTCGCGGATCAAACCCAATTCCGGAGGTACTGTTTGCCTGCGGATCGGCATCAACCAGCAGCGTGCGATACTCTAGCACAGCAAGACTGGCCGCCAGATTAATAGAGGAAGTGGTTTTTCCAACGCCTCCTTTTTGATTTGCTAACGCGATTATTTTCCCCATTCCAGAAATTTATAATTACAAATAAGTGATATTAAAAAGACTTCGCATTGCGGTATTAAGACATTGAAAGTGCTATTTTTGCCACTACAGCGGGCTTTTTAATAACCGACCAAGATACTAACTTTAAACAATTTAATCGGCGGGGCGAATGTTCGTTTTGCACATCTTATCCACAAATGATCACCATTATAGCCGGAACCAACCGCCCGCACAGCAATACACTAAAGCTGGCGAACAACTATTCTAACGCATTTAACGAAAGAGGTATTTCATCAGAAATTATTTCATTAACAGAACTTCCGGCAACGTTCATATCGTCAGATTTGTATGGAAAACGCAGTGAAGACTTTAGTCTCATCCAGCAAAAAATAACAGCCGCCTCTAAATTTCTCTTTGTTGTGCCCGAATATAACGGCGGTTTCCCCGGTATTTTGAAAACATTTATTGACGCCTGTACTTTCCCTGTGAGTTTTTATGGAAAAAAGGCGGCGCTTACCGGCCTGTCGTCCGGCAAATACGGCAACGTTAGAGGAATTGAGCACTTTACCGGAATTTGCCATTACATACATTTACACGTGATGCCCCTGCGCCTCCATCTGCCGGCTATTGATAAGGAGTTTGATGAGGATGGGCAGCTCTTCAAAAAAGATACGCTTGGCTTTGTTAATCAGCAGATAGATAACCTTATCTCGTTTTAAGCATCACAATAAACTGTGCCGATAAGGGTTAGTTATAGAACAAACCTTTATCAGAATGATTAAACAGCCAGTTTTATATTTTACGCTGCCCATTTTATTTTTAACCTTCGGATGGGCTGTAAGCTATGGTCAGGATAGCACCCAAACTTCAGATGGGTCCCTGGCAGGGCAATACCGGGAAATAATTCAAAAGTCGAAGATCAATGCACAGGGATTTAAAATTATCAACCCTTCCCGTCTGGGAAGTTTTAGCCGAAATGTTTCCGATTCGCTCAATCAAAGCAAAAAACAATTATCAGAATCTGAGAAAACAATAGCTTCCCAGAATAAAGCCATACAAACGCTTCAGTCTGAGATTTCGACCGTCAAAAAAACCCTCGCCGATTCCCGTTCTATGGTTGCTGAGATAAGCTTGCTCGGCTTCGCAATTCCAAAATCTACCTATAATTTATTGATGTGGGGATTGGTTTCGGTGCTCTCGGCGATTTTATCTTTTACCATTTTTAGAGCGGCCGCAGATCGAAGGGAAGCTACTTATCGCTCTAAGCTTTTTAATGATCTTGCTGAAGAATTTCAGTCCCATAAAATTAAAGCAAACGACAAAGAAAAGAAGCTGGCCCGCGAACTGCAGACCGAGAAAAACCGGGTTGAAGAATTAAGCAGCCGATAAATGCCCTTAAATATTTAGGGTATTTAGTGAAAAACGTTTGCTAAACAAGACAATGCCAGCTCATCAGCAAAAATCACCCTTCCAATCTCAACCCTGTAAAATTGCTCAAAATTCGGTATCTGATTAGTAAACTAACTGAAAATTCAGTTTGGTGATATATTTGGTTAGTATATACTCTAAACCAAAATAGTATGAAACCTGACAAGAAAATTGGCGCCATCGCCATCGCAGTTACGTTTGCGGCATGCAACGCAAACAAAGTTGAACCGGGAAGTTATGTAGACTTAAATACCGGCGATTCTATCGAAGTAATCGCCGACCCCGAAACAGGCTACGCCTATAATGCCAGCACCAAAAAACCCGTTTATTTATATGTTAATGATCGGCAGGACACTGTATTTACCACCGGAATGGTTGTGAACAACAAGCTGATTGCCACTACCGACGGGAAATATGAAGTGGACGGTGCAAAGGTGAAGGTTGACGACGAGGAAGTTAAAATCAAATATGAGGATTACAAGAAAAAGGTGGATGGCGACAGCTATACCATCAAAGACGGCGATTATAAAATCAAAGTTGACGGCGAAGAGATGAAGATCAAAGACGGGGATTATAAGAAAAAAGTAGACGGCGACGAAATAAAGATTAAAGACGGCGATTCAAAAATTAAAATCGAAGACGGCGTGGTTACTAAGAGAAAGAACTAAAAATATCTCAAACGATTAAAAAAATGCCTTCCGGATTTCGGAAGGCATTTTTTTTGTTGTAGAAAATCTATTTGTTCTAAAATAGCTTGAAGGCGGCAATAATTAATCCGGCAACGGCCAGCATTGTACCAATCATCCAGCGAAGGATGTCAACTTTAGAAGAAATTATTTCCGTCTTAACCTCAGATACGGCTACCTTAATATCGCCTTTAGTCGCAAGAAAATCCTTTTGCGAATCAAACTTGGCTTCTACATAGGAAGTAATCGCCTTGGCCTGCTCTTCGCCAATCTTCTCCTTTAAGGCTTCGTAAAGTTGTATTTCGGTTACCAGCATAACCAAATATAAGCAAAAATCCACCCAGGTAAAACCTGAATGGATTTGCAAATTCTTTCAAAAGAAAAAGTTAAACTTTGATTTCTACCTCAACCCCACTTGGGAGTTCCAGCTTCATCAAAGCGTCAACAGTTTTTGAATTAGAACTATAGATATCTAACAAACGCTTGTAAGCGCATAACTGAAATTGTTCCCGTGCTTTTTTGTTCACGTGTGGTGAACGCAAAACAGTGTAGATTTTCTTTTCAGTTGGCAATGGAATTGGTCCACTTACCACCGCACCGGTAGGTTTAACGGTTTTAACGATCTTCTCAGCAGATTTATCTACCAGGTTGTAATCGTACGATTTTAATTTGATTCTGATACGTTGGCTCATCTTTTTTTGGTTAAAACCTGGATTAGAGCTATTAATAACTCAGGTCAATTATTCAATTTGTATATTTTTAGATTTGTCTATCAGCCGATTTGCCAATCATTTACAAACTAGCAAATCAGCATATTGACAAATTATTAAGCTTTAGCAGCTTTTTGTCCTTTAACCTTAGCAATCACTTCTTCCTGAACGTTTCTTGGTGCTTCGGCATAATGATCAAACTCCATCGTTGAAGTTGCCCGGCCCGAAGTGATGGTACGTAACTGGGTTACATAACCAAACATTTCTGAAAGGGGAACCGTTGCCTTGATAACCTGAGCTCCGGCACGAGAATCCATACCTAAGAGCTGGCCACGCCGACGGTTCATATCACCAATCACATCACCCATATTTTCTTCAGGAGTTAGTATCTCAATCTTCATGATCGGCTCCATTAATACAGGCTTACATTTCGGTAACGCTTCGCGGAAAGCAGAACGGGCACAAATCTCAAAAGATAAAGCATCCGAATCGACCGCGTGGAATGATCCGTCAATTAACCGAACTTTCATATCCTGCAAAGGATAACCGGCCAATACACCATTGACCATCGCGGCAGCAAAACCTTTTTCTACAGAAGGAATAAATTCACGGGGAATGGAGCCACCCGAAATCTCGTTCACAAACTGCAAACCAGTCTTACCTTCGTCGTTCGGCGAAATAATGATTTGAATATCGGCAAATTTACCACGACCACCGGTTTGCTTCTTATAAGTTTCGCGGTGCTGGGTTGTACCCGTAATTGCTTCTTTGTAAGAAACCTGAGGCGCACCCTGGTTTACTTCTACTTTAAATTCACGCTTCAACCGGTCCATTAAAATATCCAGGTGAAGTTCGCCCATTCCCGAAATTACAGTCTGGCCGGTTTCGTCATCGGTTTTTACATGGAACGTCGGATCTTCTTCGGCTAATTTTCCTAAGGCCATACCCAGCTTATCTACGTCGGCCTGAGTTTTAGGCTCTATAGCTAAACCGATAACCGGCTCTGGGAAGTTCATAGATTCCAGAATAATCGGGTGTTTTTCATCACACAACGTATCACCGGTTTTAATATCCTTGAAGCCTACCACTGCAGCAATATCACCTGCGCCAACATTCGGGATGGGATTTTGCTTGTTTGCATGCATCTGGAAAATACGCGAAATACGCTCCTTATTATCAGAACGCATGTTGTATACATACGATCCGGCTTCCAAATTACCAGAATAAACACGGATAAAACATAAGCGCCCCACAAACGGATCTGTTGCAATTTTAAATGCCAGAGCCGCAAATGGCTCTTTTTCTGATGGCTGGCGAATAATTTCTGCGCCTGTATCCGGATGAGTTCCTACAATCCCTTCCACATCCATCGGCGATGGTAATAATTCCATCACATAATCAAGCATGGTTTGAACGCCTTTGTTCTTGAAAGATGATCCGCAAACCATCGGTACAATCTTGGCATCTAAAACCGCCTGACGTAAAGCATCTAAAACTTCCCGTTCGGTAATGGTTTCCGGAGCTTCGAAGAATTTCTCCATCAAGCCTTCATCATATTCGGCAACCGATTCGAGAAGTTTCTCTCTCCACTCAGTCGCTTCTTCGAGCATATCATCCGGAATCGGCACTTCGGTAAAAGTCATCCCTTTATCGTGTTCGTTCCAAACAATACCTCTCATGTTGATCAAGTCAACAACTCCTTTAAAGCTATCTTCTGCACCGATAGGTAATTGCAGGGGAACTGCATTAGAACCCAACATATCTTTAACCTGCTTCACCACTTTTAAAAAGTCGGCACCAGAGCGGTCCATTTTATTTACGAA
>JBGTBV010000154.1:0-2382 GCA_041749185.1 Daejeonella sp.
TGTTCCGAAGAACGAGTTGATTACCGAAGAAAGTGTACGGGCGTTGATCAGATCTGTTGGCGTAAACACCTCGTTGTCACGGATGTTCATCCGCTCGCGAATGGTACGTGCCATACGGGCTAAACCTACTCCAAACTGAGCGTATAATTGCTCACCTACAGTACGCACCCTACGGTTTGACAAGTGATCAATATCATCCACCTCAGCTTTGGAGTTGATCAACTTGATCAGGTATTTCACAATCGCAATGATATCCTGCTTGGTTAAAACTTTGGTAGCAACCGGGGTATCTAATTTCAATTTGCGGTTGATGCGGTAACGACCAACATCTCCCAAATCATATCTTTTATCTGAAAAGAACAAACGATCTATAATACCACGAGCCGTTTCTTCATCAGGTGGTTCGGCGTTTCGAAGCTGGCGATAAATATGCTCAACAGCTTCCTTCTCAGAATTTGAAGTATCTTTTTGTAATGTGTTATATATAATAGTATAATCACCGCTGTTAATAGCGTCGTCTTTAGTTAAGATAACCGTTTTAACTCCAGCCTCGATGATCATATCGATATGCTCATCTAACAGAACGGTTTCGCGTTCCATGATAATCTCATTCCGATCAATAGAAACTACCTCGCCTGTATCTTCATCCACAAAATCTTCAACCCATTTTCTCAATACCCTTGCGGCGAGTTTGCGGCCGGTGAATTTCTTCAGACCCGATTTACTTACTTTAACCTCATCGGCTAATTCAAATAATTCAAGGATGTCCTTGTCATCAGAATAACCAATAGCACGCAACAGAGTTGTAACGGGGAATTTTTTCTTCCGGTCAATGTACGCGTACATCACGTTATTAACGTCTGTAGCAAATTCAATCCACGATCCTTTGAAGGGAATTACGCGGGCCGAATACAATTTGGTACCGTTGGTATGCCGGCTCTGACCGAAAAATACTCCCGGCGACCGGTGCAACTGGGATACGATAACCCGCTCTGCGCCATTAATTACAAATGTTCCTTTCGGTGTCATGTAGGGAATAGTTCCCAGGTACACGTCCTGAACAATTGTTCCAAAATCTTCGTGTTCTTCATCGTTACAGGAAAGCCGAAGCTTTGCCTTGAGGGGAACACTGTGTGTTAGACCACGCTCAATACATTCCTGTATATCATAACGCGGCGGATCAATGAAATAATCCAGAAATTCTAAAACGAAGATATTCCGGGAATCAGAGATCGGGAAGTTTTCAGAAAAAACTTTAAACAGACCTTCCTGATGGCGGTTATCTGAGGTGGTTTCTAACTGGAAAAATTCCTTGAAAGACTGCAACTGCACATCCAGAAAATCCGGATAATCCAATACATGCTTACTGGTAGCAAAATTTACTCTTTCGGTGTGCTTATTCTTGTTTGCCAAGGGAGTGAGATTTAGTTTAAAAAAATAAACTGCGACTTATTTTTTCCGGTTTATCCGGATTTGTTAGTCAGACAACAAATGGGGATGATACAAATGGCAATAGACCCCGATGAAAACCGGGGTCTAAGACCAAATTTTATTGAAAATTAAGATTACTTAATTTCAACTACAGCTCCTGCTTCTTCTAATTGTTTTTTCAGGCTTTCTGCCTCAGCTTTGTCAACACCGGTTTTAACTTCTTTAGGTGCGTTGTCTACTAAGTCTTTAGCTTCTTTCAAACCTAAGCCGGTTAAATCTTTAACCAATTTAACCACCGCTAATTTAGCGCCACCAGCCTCTTTCAAAATTACATCGAAAGCGGTTTGCTCTGCTGCAGCAGCAGGAGCATCACCACCACCAGCCGGAGCCGCAGCTACTGCCGCAGCAGCAGGCTCAATACCATACTCATCTTTTAATATTTGAGCTAATTCGTTAACTTCTTTTACTGTTAAGTTTACCAATTGCTCAGCAAACGATTTTAAATCTGCCATTTTATTTAATTTTAAATTCTATACTTTGTGATCATTCAATTCGGAACTTGAAGGCGTTCCGTTAACCTCTTTCTTGTAATGTTTTAACAATTCCTGCCAGTTTGTTACCGCCAGACTGTAAGCCTGAAATAACGTTCTTAGCCGGAGATTGCAGCAACGCGATAATATCTGCTACCAGTTCTTCCTTAGATTTAAGGTTTACCAGGGCATCTAACTGATTGTCGCCTATAAATACCGACGAATCAATGTAAGCTGCTTTTAATACTGGTTTATCGCCTTGTTTCCGCAGTTGTTTAATCAGCTTGGCGGGAGCGTTTGCTGATTTGGAAAACATAATGGATGACGATCCCTTAAGCACCTCAAATATTTCGCTGAAATCGCCATCGGCAGCCTCCATCGCTTTTCTGATCAGCGTGTTTTTAGCCACCTGCATTTTGAT